>JAUZRH010000016.1 GCA_030950555.1 Mariprofundus sp.
CCCGTTTAAGTCGGGATTATCATGATTATAACTGGTTTCGCGAGGTTAAACAGAGCGTTTTTTAGAAATGGATTCCCGACTAAACCTTCGGGAATGACGGTCTATTGCAGTGAAATGACGGCAAGGGAGGGAGTCTCTCACTCGTTATGGCCGTAACGTAAGGGCCACGGAAAGAATAAAGTATCCGGATTATGCGCAGGATAGTAGTTGGATTCAAGGCGCCAAATCATGCGCATAAGCAAGCCCTGAATGGGCGCGATAGCCTACTGCCTTTAGTAGTAACTCTGTGGCAACGCAGAATGCGGACTTATAGACCAGCACGTGGATGATTTATTCTTTCCGCGGCCCTAAGACTATCGCGCCCATTTAGGGCTTGCTTATGCGCCAAACAGTGTGCCTTGAACCCGAACGTTTATTCTTTGCAGTGTGAAATGTTTATTTCCGCATCCCTAAGCTCTCCCTGTTATGAGCTTCAGCTCTAGGAGTTCTCCGGCTCTTTTGTAGAGGGCTTTAATCAGGCTGCTGTAAGGTGTTTGTGATCCACTGGCCGATCTGTTTGATCTCATCGGGGCAAACGCTATGTTGCATGGGGTAGCTATGCCAACCCACCTGATAGCCGAGTTTCTTTAGCTTTCGGCAACAAGAATCAGCCAAGGTCATGGCTACAACGGGGTCATTAACGCCATGGGCGATAAATATCGGAGTATCGCGTGACTCGGCGCTAAATTCGTCAGTAGCTTCAGGCAGTAGCAGATAGCCGGAGAGGGCGATGATCCCAGCCAGAGCACTACTTTGACGGAGTCCTGTATAGAGAACCATTGCCGCCCCTTGTGAAAATCCGGCTAAAATAATTCGAGTGGCCGGTATCCCTTGCATTATCTGCTGTTCAATCAAGAGTTTAATGCTGGCGGCGGAGCATTGAATACCACGTTTGTCATGTTCAATGCCTAAGTCGCTCTGTTGGATATCATACCAAGCAGGCATGATGTAACCGCCATTGAGTGTGACGGCAATCGATGGAGCATGCGGAAAAATGAACCGCACAGCTAAATTATCAGGGAGTCCTAACTGAGGTACGATCGACTCAAAGTCATGACCATCGGCGCCTAGTCCATGAAGCCATATAACAGAGGCTGTTGGTTTTGCCCCAGTGTTAACAGTAAGATGAGGAGGTATGTGTAGTGACATATCCGTATCATGCCGTTCTTCCACTTAAATCACAAATAAGGGTCATCGAGGGCAAGTCTTTACTTTATAATTTTACTATCTATTGTTGAATCTAAGGAGCTACTTGTAAAACGTTGGTGGATGAGTGACATGCCACTTCGCGTACAACTCAGGCTAGAATGTCGCGTATGGTGGTTTTAAGTGCGGAACGTCATCTGAGAATGCACCAGAGTGGGGCAGTTAATCGCCACTCATGGTTTTTGCAAGTGGATCTGAGGTACTGTCATTGCGTTTGGAGTGTCTCGGTGCTTAAAGGATAAGCACGAGGATCTGTTATTTGAAACACCAGAGGCGAATATATCGCGTGGCGTGCAGCGCTTGCATGGATGCAATACCCAAGCCTTTAATCACCGACATGCTGATGGATGGATGTGAAAGCTATAAAAGTTATAAAGTAAAGAGCTGACCCTCAGCCTCGGAGTTTTAGATGGAAAAGAAAATTCATATTCTTGGTGTATGTGGTACGGCTATGGCGGCAATTGCTGCCTTGGCTAAGGGCATGGGCTGGCGTGTAACAGGCTCGGATGCGGGTGTGTACCCGCCTATGTCTGATTATTTGGAGGGGTTAGGCGTTGAAATTGCTCCGTTTAATGTGGCTAATTTAAAGCCAGCCCCGGATCTGTGTGTGATTGGTAATGCGATGTCGCGTGGTAATGTTGAAGTGGAGTATATCCTAGATGAGGGACTGGCCTGTTGTTCGGGGCCGCAATTTGTAGGTGATTATATTCTTCCCGGACGACATGCAGTGGTCGTGGCGGGAACGCATGGTAAAACTACGACATCTAGCCTGCTTGCTTATCTGTTGGAGCAGGCCGGTTTAGCTCCGGGTTTTTTGATCGGTGGTATTCCAGAGGATTTTGCTACAGGAGCGCGACAGGGAGAGGGGGTGCATTTTGTTTTGGAAGGGGATGAGTATGACACGGCCTTCTTTGATAAGCGTAGTAAGTTTTTGCACTATCATGCGCGCACATTGATTCTTAATAATCTGGAATATGATCATGCGGACATCTTTGCGGATCTAGCAGCTATTCAAACGCAGTTTTATCACCTGATTCGTACGGTACCTGCGGCGGGTAATATCATTGTCAATGCAGATGATGTTAATCTGGAAGCGGTGTTGAAGCGAGGCTGTTGGACGCCAATTATTCGTTTTTCCCGTTATGGCGGTTGCGATGCTGAGTGGCAGTGGCAATTACTGTCTGAGGATGGCAGTAGGTTTCAACTCTATCATCATCACGAGATGGTGATGGAGGTGGAATGGGGAATGATTGGTCAGCATCAGGTGGCTAATGCTTGTGCCGTGGCCGCAGCAGCAACGGCGATGGGTGTTGAAGCTACGGTTATTGCAGAGGCCCTGCGTTCATTTTCTGGTATTCGTCGCCGCATGACGCTGGTGGGCGAGGCTCGTGGGGTGCGGATATTTGATGATTTTGCCCATCATCCAACGGCAATTAGAGGTGTGGTAGCTGGTGCAAAAGCTGCCATGAAAACAGCTGGTAGGTTATGGGTGGTGGTTGAGCCTCGCTCGAATACGATGCGTACGCGTATCCATCAACAGACGCTCCCTGCTTGTTTTATGGATGCCGATCAGGTTGTTTTTGTGCCACCATCAGACCGCAATTTGGCACCCGAAGAGTTATTAGATATTGATGCTGTTTGCC
Organism: Mariprofundus sp.; assembly: GCA_030950555.1. Classification (GTDB taxonomy): domain Bacteria; phylum Pseudomonadota; class Zetaproteobacteria; order Mariprofundales; family Mariprofundaceae; genus Mariprofundus. Next base: position 2,889 of record JAUZRH010000016.1, read on the forward strand.
AAGCAATTGGTGCGAAGGCAACTGTACTGCCCGATGTGGGTGCTATCATTGCTCGATTAACAGCTCATCTTAAAAGTGGTGATCAGGTGCTGGTTTTATCGAATGGTGGTTTTGACGCTATTCACCAGCGTCTGCTGAAGGCCTTGAAGGTTTAGTCATATACTATAGAGCCAATTGCAAAACTCGTGAGCGGCGATCGGCGGCCCCACTTTGGCCCATTTCCGCGCTGTTGTTTGCTCCATGGAGCCACCATGCACCTCATTCCACCTCAAAAATGGACTCAAAGTGGGATTGCCGTTCATCCACCCAGAGTTTTGCAATTGGCTCTATAACTATAGAGCCAATTGCAAAATCCATGAGCGGCGATTGCCTTCCTCATTCCGGCGCATTTTCAGGCTGCGTTCAGCGTATGGAACAACCATACCCTTCATTTCATCCTAAAAATGCGCTCGAAGTGGGCTTGTTACTCATCCACCCAGAGTTTTGCAAGTAGCTCTATAGTGATTCAAGTATAGATTGTGCGTCATTGCCAACCTGATAGGGAATCCATTTGTTGTAGAACATGATTGATCACTATGAATTTCCGCCCCACGTCTTCGCGGGAATTTATTTTTTGGCAGTAGATTTCGGTTGCTATTCGTGCTGCATAGATTGCGTTTTCTAAGCCCTTTGCATGAAATGACTGAGCTTGTTTGATGACAGGTTGAAAGTCCATCAAAATATTATTTTTTCGCAGTAGGCTTGCCATTTCCAGATAATCTTCTAGTATGACCTCGCTTTTGATTTTTCCGCATGCGGATATAGGGAGAGGGATATGCCAACAACATTGAATAATATCGCTAAACAGGGCGTCAATGGTTCAACCATGATGCCGGTCATTCAGGGTGTCGGACGAGCTGCTATTGAAATCGCAGCTGTACTTCGTGGTGCTGTTTTTCGTGGCGCACTTGGCGAAGCTGGCGGAGAAAATGTACAGGGCGAACAGCAGCAGATGTTGGATGTGCTCTCTGATGAGATATTTTTGGAAGAGATGCGTTCTACCGGTTTTGTCTGTGCGGTGGGCTCTGAAGAACAGGAAAACTTGCTAGTTATTGAGGAATATTCGCACGCTGACTATCTCGTGCTGGTAGATCCTCTGGATGGTTCTTCTAACCTGGATGTGGATGGGCCGGTTGGTACGATTTTCTCTATTGTTAAACGCATCACAGCAAATGCAGATCAGCCTCTAGTTTCTGATACATTACAATCCGGTCGCAATGTGATTGCTGCAGGCTATGTACTATATGGCCCATCAACGATGTTGGTTTGCTCGGTTGGCGATGGTGTGCACGGTTATACGTTTAATCCAGCCGTCGCTCGTTTTGAGTTGAGTCATCCTGATATGCGTATCCCTGAGACGGGTGGTTATTATTCAGTCAATGAATCTAATAAAGATAGCTGGTTGGATGGTATGGGCGAGAACCTTAAGCGTATGAAAGCAGATACAGGGCTTGGCATGCGCTATGTGGGTGCGATGGTGGCTGATATGCATCGTACGATTCTTAAGGGTGGTGTTTTTCTCTATCCAGCAGATAACAAAAATAAAACAGGTAAATTGCGCCTACTGTATGAGGCAATCCCTATGGGCTTTATTATGGAGCAAGCGGGTGGTAAATCAGTGAGCAGTGGTATTGCCGTGCTTGATATTGTACCAGAAGCATTACATCAGCGTGTACCTGTGTATTTGGGATCGACAACAAATGTAGACTCGTTGCTTGGCTAATTCTTGCCTGAAAGTAATATCTTTGTAGAGACGTACCTAAGGGAGATCGGCGTGGAGACGCCGGTTTCCCTTCTTTCGTTGCAGCCAGAAATAGAGCCTGACCGCTCTGTGGAGCAGATAAACAGAGCTGAGGTGGTTGATATTCCGGCTGCACCTGCTCCTTTGCTTACCCCTGCAACCACAGTGGAACCTGTGCTAATTTATAAAACGGTAGATGAGTTGTCTGTCAGGGCTGCTAATTGTCGTCTCTGCTCACTAGCTAATACCCGTACACAGGTCGTTTTTGGTAGCGGCAACGCTGATGCGGATATTGTTTTTATTGGAGAAGTACCCGATTCTGATGAAGATCAGCAGGGCGAACCCTTTGTGGGCTCAACTGGGAAATTGCTGGATCGTATGTTGATATCGATTGGTTTGGATCGGAAAGCTGTTTACTGTTTGAATATTGTTAAATGTCGACCACCTAACGGTCGAGATCCAAGGGTCGAAGAGGTGCAGGCATGCTCACTTTGGCTCGAACAACAACTAGAGTCACTGCAGCCGAAGGTGATATGCGCCTTGGGGCGGGTTGCGGCTCAAACCCTATTAAAAACTGAAGAAACACTCGCTGAGTTGCGTGGCAGTTGGCATGACTATCAGGGTACGCCTGTTTGGGTCACTTATCATCCGGCATTCTTATTGCGCTCTCCGCAGCAGAAGCAGAAGTGCTGGAGCGATCTAATTGAACTGATGGAACACTACGGCTGTTAAATAAGGCTTCGTCACAGTTGCTATTGAAAATATTTCTCACCGCAAAGAGACAAAGTAACTGTTATAGTGATTCAAGTATGGATTGTCCGTCATTCCCGACCGGATCGGAAATCTATTTGTTACAGAGTGATATTGAGAACAATGGATTCTCGCCCCACGCCTTCGCGGGAATGACGAGAAAAATATTTTCAAGCTTGAATCACTATATGATGCCTTGGACATCGTAAATAAATTATTTCTATGATGCCTTAGCCTGCAGGGCTTTGTTCTCTCGGTGCTGAATGGTTGTTAATAAGCCCACTTGGGCGGCCATTTTTTACAGCCTCTGTTATAGCAACTGGACGTATGATTTTCTGTAAGTGAGATATTCGCCGGGTTCGCTCAATTTCCCATGCGGAAATAGGATCTTGTTTTTTCCAGGCTGCAAATAGTTTATGCTGAGAGCTACTGATACGAAGGCCATAGGTGCGCTGCATGTAAAAATAAGTACGTGCAATGTCACCACGCACTTCTGGACGCGGTTCACTACGTTTGAGTTTGAAGTCGACCTCAAAATCAACCTGACCGTAAGCACGGTGTTCGCCTGCTATCATGCCATAGCGGAAATTGGAGCGATCACCATTTAACTCACCGATGGCTGGTACCAAATTCATCATATCTGCTTCCATTGCTTTAAAAACGGGGTCGTTCTTACGGCAATTTCTCCGTCCACCATGTTGCCAACATTGACGCTGATGGCCAAAGGCCCAAGCCGGTACAATATGTTCCCATTCAATACGTTTTCCACGTTTGCTACTTTTACGAGGTGAATAGCCGCAACTTTTCCAATTAACCCGTTTCTTTTTACTATATCGGCAACCAGCGTAAAATGTTTCACGGTGATCTTGGTAAACTTTGTTTTGCAATACCTTCTTCGCATGGCTAAAACTTGCTGAGTGTGCTGTGATCGACATGAATAAGAGTAAGATAGAGATGATGGGGATGATGATTTTTTGCATTTTGGTACCTCTGGGCTATGTTGAGTTTTGACTTACAATACTATTCACCGCAGTGGCATAAGCGGTGCAGTCGCTCTGTTAAATAGGAAAGATGAAAAGCAGATAGCGTAAGGCACAACACAGCTATCCATTTGGTTGTGATAGGACTTTAAAAAAGTAGGGAACTCCGAGATTTCTGTGTGCGCTGTGTAACGATGCGCACTTTGTGGTGAAAAAGTTGTTGGTTGTTATCAGTGCCGAACAGTTGCTGGAATTTTTTATTCGCCAGAACTCTTGATGATTCGTTGTATAGGGTCAATGTGGATTCATTGATCTCACCCTAGCTAGGCGAGATAGGCTAGCCTGCCGATAGTGATTCAAGTATGGATTATACTTCATTCCCGACCGGATAGGGTATGGTGAGAAAAGGTACTTTTCAAACTGGAATCACTAATGGAAACCGGAGCAAAGCCTATCGCGTAGCGGGAACGCCGCTCAAGCTTCCCGAGGGTTGCATCGGGAATCTACATCAAATAAACGTTATCTTACCCCTTTCCACATTCCCTCGTGGAAATACATGATCTTGATGAAACGGTTTGTACGCATAGTATAGTGATTCAAATATGGATTGTACGTCATTCTCGACTGGATCAGGAATCCACCATTGCAGGGTGTGATTAATAACAATGAATTCCCGTATTCACGGGAATGACGAGAAGAGATATCTTCAAGCTTGAATCACTATAGAATACGGCACCCTTCATTTTCCGGTTTACACATTAAGGCTTTTCTTAAGGCGGAAAAGGCTTCGCCAAATAGTCGATTCCCTCACCCCAACCCTCTCCCGGAGGGAGAGGGTGCAAGAGCCTCAGCTTTCAAATGCACTGTGACGTGAGCAATACCCTCTCCCTCAGGGAGAGGGCTTGGGTGAGGGGATCAATAAAAAACGCCCATGATTCATCCGACTTACGGAAGATGAAGATATATCTTTCAGTTGCGAGGTAACGTAAAGCGTTA
>JAUZRH010000160.1 GCA_030950555.1 Mariprofundus sp.
CTATCGCCATTAGCATGCGCATTAATAACTGCGTAGCTGTTGGTATTCACAAATATTAAAGCACAATAAGTCTGTAAACTTTTTTACCTATCTTTAATCTGCACCCTTAGCTCAGCTGGATAGAGCATCGGCCTCCGAAGCCGAAGGCCAGTGGTTCGAATCCACTAGGGTGCACCATTTATTCTTTAATATACTACAGAATATATACCATCCTTCACCAGCCACAATAAACCGTTAACATTCTACGTTACCTCACAACTGAGAGACACCTTTTCATCTTCCTTAGGCGAATTATCATGGGCTTTTTTTATTGATCTCCTCACCCAAACCCTCTCCCTCAGGGGAGGGGTTAAGATACACTATCGTGATTCAAGTATAGATTGTCCGCCATTCCCACGCCTTCGCGGGAAGCTTGAGCGGCGTTCCCACTACGCGATAGGGTTAGCTAAACATATCGTGGACTCCCGATCCGGTCGGAAATCATGTACAATCCATACTTGAATCACTATATGGCCGTAAGGCTTAGGGCCACGGAAAGAATAAAGCATCCAGGTTATGCGCAGGATAGTTGTTGGATTCAAGGCGCCAAATCAAGCGCATAAGCAAGCCCTGAATGGGCGCGATAGCCTGCTGCCTTTAGTAGTAACTCTGTGGCAACGCAGAATGCGGACTTATAGACCAGCACGTGGATGATTTATTCTTTCCGCGGCCCTAATGCTTAAATCACGTTACCATGCAAGCTGTCAAATCAGCCTTAAAATATGATTTTAAGGCTTTATGCGTTAAACATTGGCTTGTTATTGTCGATATACTAAAGAGTAAGCTGCTGATGATCAGCAAGATTTTATACCAAGGATGGTTATGATGCGTGGTTTTGTTCTTAACTTTGAAATGAGCCTATATGGTCCGTATTATTCAGAAAAAGAGGCAGGGTTTGCCCAATCGTTATTTGCAAAGAAATATCCCAGTCAGGCATCTGACTGTTCAATTTCTCGCATCAACCTTGATTTAAATCGCACAAAGTTGATTCACCCGCGTTTGTTATATTAATGCCCCGCAGTGTCTGATGAGGATATAGCGATAAATGCCGCTTGATATGCTGATTTTTTTCCGAGCCAGAGGCGGGTAATAAAGAAGGAGATAGGTTTAAGATAAATGAGGGTCAGAAGCATCAAAATGCTTGAGATCCCCATTAACCAGAGCATGCCGCTATAGCCTTTATCGACCATCATGGCGTAGGTGAAAAAGTAGATGCATAGGGTTAAAGTAAAGGTAACCCCGATAGCGACAGCAATATTTTCCTGTTTTTTCTTGATAGATGCAACGATATTTGATAACTCATCAACAGTCATAATCAACGGATCCTCTATCTTTTTCGGGGGCAATCAAGATTCAGCCATCGATGCGGCGAAAGTTATGAACCCAAACTTCGGCATCCAAATTCCATTCCATGCCGGCATGCATGCGTAAGATCAGCTCTTTGTATGCCACTAGATTTGGGTAGCCCTCAGCCTGCGCATCGAGGTCAGTCATGTCACCGAGTCGCTGGCGAACCAGGGAGGTGACAATAAAGGTAATACCATTGAGTTCAAAAGTCTCTTCAGGGTAACCATAGACGCCATCACGACCCTGTCGGGTTTTTTTACCACTAATGGCTGCCTCTACTAATTTAGGGTGGCTGACAAGCCTGGTAATGTCACATGTTTTTTCAGGATAAGTATTCATCGGCGAAGTATCGTAGTTATATTACCCATAAGTCCACCGCTTTTCTTATCTGCCCCTTATAGTTGGCTTGGAAAGAGGTCGGGAAAGTTTATTTTTAAGCGTTCAATGGCTTTTTCCAGCTGTTGAAAATAGGTGGTGCTGGTGATCGGTAGCTTCAATCTATTGATAGCAGCCTGCGTGCTTTTTACCCGCAGGTGGCGTTGATGCTGCTGCCAAACAGCTCCCTGCTGCATGTTTTTACCAGCGAGGAGCTGTTGTAGGATAAGATGAGCCAAGTGGTCCACCATGGCATTATCAGGTGCAGGGGTGGCGAGCTCATCCAACTGGTTGGCGTGATGGTGATGTTCAATAAATTGACGCACATGTTTGGGCAGTCGCCAGTGTAGTGCAAGCATCATGCCCGCATCTATATGGGTATAACCCAGGATGGCATACTCTGCGCTCAAGGAGTCGCTTCCCGAACGGATGGCTGTTGCAAGCTCGGTTAATTTAGGGGATTTTTCAATATGAAAAACAACAAGTTTGCCAATATCATGCAGCATTCCATTGAGTGATGCTTGTGAGCGGTCAACAATCAGGGTTGGCTCAGCCAACAGACGCGATAGAGCGGCTATAGCTTGGGAGTGAAACAGTACATGGCGCACTTGAGTATGACTCTCTGGCGAACCCATGTTGGGAATTAATGTTTGAAAGAGCAGCGCTGTTGCTTCTTGGAGGCCAAGGCGTGCAATCGCTAAGGGAATATTCGTAATTTCACTCTGTCCAGGCGAGGCGTAGGCGGCTGAATTACAGACGGCAAGAACCCTAGCAGTAAGCACCGGATCACGCGCAACACATTGGCCAAGGTCGCTAGCTGATGAACCTTCGCGGGCCAGAATTGCTTGAATTTCATTCCAAATTTCTGGCATAGGTGGAATTGATTCAATACGCTGATTCAATCGATCTTGCGCCTCTTTTTTCATGGGGTGCGGTTTGAGAAGGTCATAGTCGGGTGGTGTGGATGGAGCTACACGGCACTCCTGTAGCAACATTTGCAGCGTGCGTTTATCACTCTCATCACTGGCTGGCTGCTTGTTAGTCGCTTGCGTAGCAGGTTTATGCGCTTCGACGTTAGGAGTAGGGGCTGTTGTATTTGCAGTGTCAGTTGATGATGTGTGAATCAATTTGTTGAGCCAGGACATGGTAGCCCTCCTATATTTTACATGCTATAACGGTTTAGCACTGATAACAATTAAAATATTTTTTACCGCAGAGAACGCAAAGTTACGCAAAGTTACGCAGAGTACAAACAAATCCATGTAACTCGATGTTCCAGTTTTATTGTGGAAAATCGAATGACGTGCTTGAACGCAGCTAGTTTATGTTCAAAATACAAATAAAACCACAGCTTCGACTCTTAACGACATCCATAAAACAGTCAAAGGCTTTCCACCACAGAGTCACGAAGGGCACGAAGGGAATCACTATCATAATAAACATGTTCAACTACAGTTACGTATTCTATCGCCTGTTTTTCCTCTGCGTTTTTTGAATCAAACTATCGCGCGGCGGTACATCGGCGCTTGCTTCTGCGGTGAAGGGTTCTGAACTGTTATATTTTGCCAAGCATTAGGGATGATAAAAAGGACCCCAGTGAGTCTGTTGGGTTTCGCTCAACGGACTACGAAATGACGGGCGAGTGTCTATATTCTCGTCATTCCCGAGGAGACGGGAATCCATCCTTGAATCACTATAGCTATCCCCATCCGACTGCTTCCACGTGTTAAATATGACAATAATCATGTACATTATCAGCACAGTTTATGATTTCTGCAAGCCTTGATGGGAGCTTAATTTAATCGTTGGAAGTGAGCAAGCTTAAAGGCACTAACTACACAGGTGTTTGCCTGCTCAATTCAGCCGCTTTAGCGTGCGTCACTCTATGAATGCAAAAACTACCACACCCCTACTATCGCTTGATACCCTATTTATCAAAACTTATGGCTGCCAGATGAATGAATATGACTCTGGGCGCATGGCTGATATCATGAAACAGGCCTATGGCCTGAGATTGGTGGCCAAGCCGGAAGATGCAGATATTATTTTGATGAATACATGTTCGATACGTGAAAAAGCCGAAGAGAAAGTTTATTCGGAACTAGGACGCTATCGCAAATTAAAGCTCAAACGACCGGATCTTATTATTGGGGTTGGCGGCTGTGTTGGTCAACAGGAGGGGGAGCGAATTCAGCAGAGAGCCCCTTATGTTGACCTTGTTTTTGGGCCGCAGACGTATCACCGTTTACCCGAGTTAGTGAAAAAAATTCGTCGCGATCGCGTACGTTTGACGCAAACCGAGATGCCTGAAATCGAGAAGTTTGATCACCTGCCCCGTCACCAGGGGCAGGGGGTGGTTGATTGTGTTACCATTATGGAGGGTTGTGATAAATTTTGTACCTTCTGTGTTGTTCCTTATACACGTGGACCGGAGTTATCACGGCCAGTGGCTGATATTCTCAAAGAGTGCACGGAGCTATTAAGCGATGGGGTGGTGGAAATAAGCCTGTTAGGGCAAAATGTGAATGGCTATCGTGGCTTAGGATTGGATGGCGAAGTGTGGGATTTTACGATGCTGATTTACGCTGTCGCGGAGCTGGATGGGTTGAAACGGTTGCGTTTTAGCACCAGTCATCCGATGGAGATGAGTAGTGAACTCTGTCAGGCTTTTGCTGAAATTCCGCAGCTTATGCCCTATTTACATCTGCCAGTGCAATCAGGTTCCAATGCGATGCTTAAGGCGATGCATCGTGGTCATGATCGTGATACTTATCTCCTCAGCATTGAAGAGTTGCGTAGCCACTGTCCTACTATTGCGCTCTCATCTGACTTTATTGTGGGCTATCCAGGTGAAAGTGATGAAGATTTTGAGGCGACGCTCGATTTGGCCAGGCAAGTTGTTTATGACGCTGCCTACTGCTTCAAATATTCACCCAGGCCGGGTACACCCGCGGCCCATGCGGAAGACAATGTACCTGAAGCACTAAAAGATGAGCGCTTGCAGCGCTTGCTTAGCTTGATGAGGGAGCAGGCTAAAGCCGGTATGGAGCGCCAAATGGGGCGTATTGTTGAGGTGTTGGTAGAGAAGGCCAGTCGCGATGAAGGGGATATGCAAGGGCGCACATCCGATTATCGCATTGTCCATTTTCGTGGTAACGAACGCCAAATTGGCCAGGTGATGCCTGTACGTATTATTGAAGCTTATGGACAATCGCTTAGAGGCGAGTTGATGCTTGCCGGTGATTGATCGCACATATAAGCAATTGCCACTAAAGATAAAACAGCAACATAGCACAGATGCTTTACAAAAGCTGTGTGGACCCAGCAATGGTAATATTAAACAGATTGAGCAGTTTTATGATGTTCGCTTTTGCGGGCAGCCGGGTGACTGGCATATTGAAGGTGAACAGAAGGGGTTGGCAGCCAAGGCTGTGGCGCGATTGCAAATAGCCTTGGCGCAACATGGGGAGTTAACAGAGGTGGATATTCAGGGAGCATTACAAGATGGTGCTATCGTTGACAAAGATAAAGTGCCCGAGCTGCTTATTGCAGGGCGCAAGCATATTAGTGGTAAAACAGCGAATCAGCGTAGCTACCTGAAGGAGATTCAGAGTAAAACCTTAACGTTGGCTGTTGGGCCTGCGGGTTCAGGTAAAACCTATCTGGCTGTGGCAGCAGCGGTGGCCGCGATCACGGCAAACCGGGTAGAGCGTATTATTTTAACGCGTCCAGCGGTTGAGGCGGGAGAACGGTTGGGTTTTTTGCCAGGCGATATGCAGCAGAAGGTTGATCCTTATTTGAGGCCACTGTTTGATGCGCTGGCAGAGATGCTGGGCTCGGATCGCATGAATACGATGCTCGAGCAGGGAGTCATCGAGATTGCCCCGCTGGCTTATATGCGCGGCCGCACGCTGAGCAATGCCTTTGTTATTCTTGATGAAGCACAAAATAGTACCCGTGAGCAGATGAAGATGTTTTTAACGCGCCTGGGTTTTGGCTCTTGCATGGTTGTGACAGGGGATGTGACGCAAGTGGACCTGCCTCGACACCAGCAGAGCGGTTTGCTGCATGCGCTACAGGTGCTGGAACATGTCTCGGGTATCGCTATCTGCCGCTTGAGTGCGAGTGATGTAGTGCGTCACCATTTGGTAGAACTGATTGTCAATGCGTATGAAGCAGGCGAACGCAATGAATAGTGACGCTTTAAGTAGTAAGGAAGATGAGGCAGAGCCTTTGCTTGAAGTGATTGTTGATGACAATATCAATGCGGCGTCTATTCCTTTTATTGATATGGCGAGGTTGGTCGCGACTGCCTGCCTTGTCGCTGGTTATCAAGCAGCCCCTATGCTCTGTATTCGTTTTACTGACGATGCGCAAATGCGCCTATTAAATAGCCAGTGGCGCGCAATCGATAAGGTTACAGATGTACTCTCTTTTCCTATGCAGGATGGAGAAGTCATCGACATGGCAGAATCGTTGGGGGATATTGCCCTAGCGCTGCCTTTTGTGAGGCAAGAGGCTGAGCGTCTGGAACTGCCCTTGCGTGCACACATGTCACATTTAATCATCCATGCAACGCTGCATCTGCTCGGTTATGATCATATTGATGATATTGAGGCGGCTGAGATGCAGCAGTTAGAGCGCCTAGCCATGCAGCAGCTTGGTCTGCATGAGCCCTATCCGGAGTCAGCATTATGAGTGGCGTAATACATCGTTGGATGAAGGTGTTGCGTTCGCTATTGATCGAATCTTTGAGGCCGGGTCGTGATGAAGCAGAATTGTTAACTATTCTCGGGCGTGCTGTGGCGGTTCAATCGGAGGGCCAGCGCAATATGCTTGAGGCGATTGTCCATTTTCATGATACACGTGTACGTGAAGTGATGATTCCGCGCTCTGAGATTCAAGCTGTGGCTATTGATACAGCTCTGGCCGAGGTGGAGCAGATGATGATCAAACTCGGTATTTCACGGGTGCCGGTGATTGAGGAGGATATCGATCATGTGCTCGGTATGGTACATGTTCAGGATGTGATAGCTGCTCGGTTGAATGCTCAGCCTAGCTCTTTGAGTGCGTTATTACGTCCCTGTCTGAAGGTGTTAGAGCTAGAGCAGATATCAGGTTTGCTTACGGAGATGCGTGAACAGGCTAGTCGTTTTGCTATCGTGTTGGATGAATTTGGCGGCACCGCAGGGGTGGTAACATTATCTGATCTGGTGCGGGAAATTATTGGTGAAATCGGGGAAGATGGTGAAGAAGAAGAGCAGGAGTGTAAGCTGCTGGAGGATGGTAGTTTTCAAGTTTTGGCACGCATGCATATTGAAGAGTTGGCCGAAGCCGTTGAAGCCACGCTGCCAGAGGGTGACTACGATACCGTCGCTGGTTGGTTGACGACGCACCTCGGGCGTATTCCCCATACGGGTGAAACGGTGAAGTTAAATGGTTTTAAAATCCATATTCTTGAAGCGGATCCGCGCCGGGTAAGTAAAGTGCGTATGCAGCGATTAGCCGCGCAGATGAAGTAGTCGTCGTGTTCCTCTTCAAGGTGCTGCACTGGAGACGTTATAGTTTAGCTTTTGTGCTCGGTGCCGTGATGCCTTTTGCTTTTTCACCTTTCGATCAATTATGGCTAGCACCACTGCTTTTGGCGGCCTGGTTGAAGTTATTGATGCATGAAAAAGCGCTGGCCGTGGGTTATCTGTTTGGCTTAGGTTGGTTTGGCCTAGGAGCCTGGTGGCTAGCACCGACGCTCCATACTTTTGGTCATCTACCTTGGCTGCTTGCATGCTTCTGCGTGTTATTGGTTGGTTCGGTTATGGCGCTATTGCCAGCCTTACTGGCTTGGCTCTGCTGGCGTAGTGCCGGCAAGAGCGCTTGGATCTTACTAGCATTCCCTGCTGCCGCAGTTTTGGAGGAGTGGGTGCGAGGCCACCTCTTTACAGGTTTACCTTGGATGGCTATGGGTAATTTGATCTTGGATACACCTGCGGTGGGTTGGGCGGCATGGTTCGGGGTTTATGGCGCGGCCTCACTACCTGCGCTACTGGCTGCAAGTTTAGTTTTACTCTCAACACGTCATTGGCGTTCGGCAGCGGCCGGCGTGATCACCTTGCTGCTGCTTGTCTTGCTGGCTCCACAACCCTATGGCAGTAGCGGCGCGGTTTACCATGCCACCATGGTACAGGCGAATATTCCGCAGGATAAAAAGTGGGATAGAGCTTTTGTGAATGAAACGATGCGACGCTATGCCAAACTCTCGCGTTTAGCCGCAAAAAACAGTGATATCATGATCTGGCCGGAGGCTGCGGTGCCCTTTTTCCTTGAGCGCTCGCCTTCTTGGAATGGTTGGATGCATGATCAGTTGGCCATCTGGCAAACACCGTTACTTTTTGGTGGTTTAAAATTAACGGGGGGTGGCACGGCTCAGAATGGACTGATTGCTGCAGACCCCGCCGCTGATGCGTGGCAGTTTGCTGGTAAACAACATCTAGTTCCGTTTGGCGAATATGTCCCTGCGTGGATTCCTTTTCTACATACACTGGTTCCGGAAATTGCAGATTTTAAAGCAGCTCAAGGCAGCGGTGTTGTGGTGCTTGGCGGGCATCGCTATGGTGCCCTGATCTGTTATGAATCGCTCTTCCCAGAGCTGTCTCGTGCAAGGGTTCAGCATGGAGCCGAGCTGCTGATTAATATCACCAATGATGCTTGGTATGGTACAACGCCCGCGGCCTGGCAGCATTTTCAGGCAGCCCGTATGAGGGCCGTTGAGACAGGTCGCTACGTGTTGCGTGCTGCGAATACTGGCGTTACTGCGGTGATTGCACCAAATGGAGTGGTTCAACGTAGCTTGCCATGGTGGACTGAGGGTGCGCTGAGAGTCGCTTATCAATTTAGCAGTGTGAAAACGCCCTATGTACGTTGGGGTGATTACCCTTTGCTAGTCACGTTGTTGATGCTGGCAATTGCTTGGAGAAGGAGTCGACAGGATGAATAAGCAGAGGGTTACGGTATTGGGAGCGGGTTCTTGGGGGACCGCTCTGGCGCTGGTGTTGGCACGCAGTGGTCGCCAAGTATGCTTGGTTGCACGCAGTGATAAACAGGCGCGCTTGATCAATCGTGATCGAAGCAATGAATGCTATCTGCCCGGTACTATTTTGCCTGATAATCTGCAAGTGACAGCCGATACCGTTGCAGCTCTGCAGGGAACAACGGCCTGTGTCTATGCTCTGCCTTGTGCCGCAGCAGATGCGACCTTGCCGATATTGGCCGACGGTGATTATCCTGTTATAGCTGCCTGCAAAGGATTGCACCCGTTAACATTGGAGAGAACGGATCAGCTTTTTGCGCGTTATATTGATGCTGATCGAATTGCGCTGCTTTCAGGTCCCTCTTTTGCGGCTGAAGTCGCGCGTGGCCAACCGACGGCTATTACTATGGCTGCCTCTTCGATTCTGCGGGCAGAAGCGGCTGCGGCAATGTTTTCTGATAGCTCATTTCGAATCTATAGCAGTGATGATCTGATTGGTGTAGCGCTGGGTGGGGCTTTGAAAAATGTGATTGCCATTGCTGCTGGGATGGCTGATGGGTTGGGCTTTGGTCATAATTCGGTTGCTGCTGCTGTTACCCGCGGCTTGGCTGAAATGGCGCGTTTGGCGACTGCGTGTGGTGGGCAGTCCGAAACAATGATGGGGTTGTCAGGGCTGGGTGACCTAGTGTTGACCTGTACAGGAGAGCTTTCCCGCAACCGCCGTTTTGGGGCAGCTATTGCTAGTGGCTTGAGTGTTAACGCCGCTGCAGAAAGCATAGGACAAGTGGTGGAGGGGCTACGGACGGCTGAAGCGGTTGCAAAATTAGCCGAGCAGATGCAATTGGATTTACCCCTCATGCAGACCGTACACAGAGTGCTCTCCGATGACCTTCCCTTGACGGAGGCTGTTGGGCTGTTGATGAATCGCCCAGAGCGCGCCGAGTAAGTGGCTACGACAGCAGATGATGGCGATCTGTTTGCTGAAGCGATGGGAAAAGTTCAGCGGTTGCCCGAAGATAATAAAATAACAATTGAAAAACGTCTATTACGTGCGCATGAAGTGGCTCGTTGTCATGGCTCGGAAGCGTTCTACACGGCAGTGGAAACAGGACAGATGGTAGAACAGACGGAGCAGCCGGGGTTACTGCTTGCCAGTGGTGTTTCACGTGAAAAGCTGAAGCGTTTGAAGTGCGGCCAGCCGCCCATTGCGCGCACGATTGATCTACACGGCTTAAATCGTGATAAAGCGCTAATCAGTTTGACCGAAGGCGTGAGCAGTGCACTGGCGAATAGACAGCGTGTGCTTGCTATTATCCATGGCCGTGGTCTGCACTCCTCTGACGGTAAGCCAGTTCTTAAAGAAGCGACATATCAATGGCTTAGTGATGGCCCCTTTGCCGGCCATGTGCTGGCCGTGGTAGCCCAACCCGGCAGCGGTGGTGGTGCATCTCTGGTGCTGCTACGGCGTCATTAAGAGCGCCACTATCCGGGGACAGTTTACCTATTTCTTGCTGTTCTCAAAAAATCAACTATGCTAAATCTATGGCACGTATGGCAAGAGTAGTAATTCCAGAGATTCCTCATCACGTCGTTCAGCGAGGTGTGCGCAGTTTGGATGTGTTCCAATGCGAAGATGACTATCGGAACTATATCACTCTTCTGGCTAAGGCTTGCAGAGCTGCAGGCACCCAAGTGTGGGCTTATTGCTTAATGAGTAACCATGTGCATCTTATTCTTCTGCCGTTGTCAGAAAGTGGTTTGCGTACGCCGCTGGGTGAAACACACAGGCAGTATACACGGCAGATAAATTTTCGAATGGGCTGCCGTGGTCATTTATGGCAGGAAAGATTTCACTCTTTTCCAATGAATGAAGCTTATCTGCTTGCTGCGGTTCGATATGTTGAGATGAATCCTGTCCGTGCTCATCTTGTCTCCTCGCCAGAAGCGTATCCATGGAGCAGTGCTAGGGCTCATTTAGCTGGCAAGAACGATCAACTTGTAGATGTAGCTCCGATGCTTGACCGTGTGGAGAATTGGCGCGCTTATTTGGGATATGAGGTTGAGCAGGCAACAAAAGAAAACTTTCGCCTCCATGGTAGAACAGGTCGGCCTCTTGGGGATGAGCTTTTTCTACAACAGATGGAGAACTTAACAGGATATCAGCTTCACCCCATGCGCCCGGGACGAAAGCTTAAATAGGTAAACTGTCCCCGGATATACCGAAGGTGGGAATGACGTACAATCCATACTTGAATCACTATAGCGCAATAAAAGAGATTAAAGGAAAAATAGTTGAGCTACTTGCAAAACTTTGGCTGGATGCGTGACAATCTCACTTTGAGTGTAACACCGGCTGGAATGAAGGGCATGGTGCTTCAATATACTGAACGTAGCTTGGGCATGCGCCGGGGTGGAGCCGTCAATCGCCGCTGATGGTTTTTGCAAGTGGCTCGTATGCCTTGTTTTGCGGTGAATGGTTCTGAATAGTTACAATAAATAGGTAAACTGTCCCCGGATAGGATGGGGTGAGAAAGGAGGCGTGATGAAAAGTTTATGGTGCGAGCAAGAGGCTGCTGTTGTCGAGAAAGACCCCTTGGCGTTGCGTGTTTATAGTTCTCGATTATTAGGTATGGAGGCGTCATTGGTGCTGCATGGGGGCGGCAATACTTCGGTAAAAGCTGAGGCGGTGAACCTGTTTGGTGAGCGTGAACGGCTGCTTTATGTCAAAGGCAGTGGCTGGGATTTGGCAACGATTGAGAAAGAGGGGTTTTCGCCTGTTAGGTTGAGTGTGTTGCAGAAGATGGCGCGACTCCCGGCGCTTTCCGATAGTGATATGGTCAATAATCAGCGGGCCGCGATGACCAATCCGAATGCCCCTAACCCCTCTGTGGAAGCTATTTTACATGCGATTATTCCCTTTGATTTTGTTGATCATACTCATGCCGATGCTGTGGTTACCATCAGTAATAGCCCGAATGGTGCGGCGCGCTTGCAGGCTCTATATGGTGATAAAGTGCTACTGGTTCCCTATGTTATGCCCGGTTTTGTGCTGGCAAGAAAAGTCTATGAGTTAACGGCCTCGATTGACTGGTCAGAGCTTGAGGGTATTATCTTATTGGGTCACGGACTGTTTAGTTTTGCTAACTCAGCGCGCAGTAGTTATCAGCAGATGATTGAGCTGGTTACGAAGGCAGAGCAGTACTTAGCAGAGCATGCTTCTGTGGTAGCTCAGCATCAAGTTGTTGAGCCGCTTTCGACTTTACAGCTGGCAAAAGTGCGCTCGGCGGTGTCAAAAGCGAGAGGAAAAGCGGTGTTGGCGCAGCTCGATAGCAGTGCTTTAGCCGTTAATTTTTGTGGCCGTGATGATGTTGCGGCGATTGCCATGCGCGGCCCGTTAACACCGGATCATGTGATCCGTACTAAACGGATTCCGATGTTGTTGGGTCGAGAGGTTGAGCATGATCTTGGCATCTATGTTGAGCAATATCGTGCCTACTTTGATGGTCATGATAGCGAACATCTCACTTGTCTCGATGCAGCACCGCGTTGGGCTGTTTGGCCTGGCCATGGGGCTCTAGCATTTGGTGTTACGGTGAGGGAGTGTGGTATTATTGCTGATATCGCCAGCCATACGATGCAGGCAATCGCACAGGCTGAGGCGTTAGGAGGGTGGCAGCCCTTGGTAGAAAAAGATATTTTTGAGTTGGAATACTGGGAGTTGGAGCAAGCCAAGTTGAAAAAAGGGGGGAGGACGCCGGCGTTCCGTGGTCGTATAGCGCTGGTGACCGGTGCTGCTAGTGGCATTGGCGCAGCCTGTGTACATGCATTAGTGGCGCGTGGAGCCGTTGTTGCGGCACTTGATATTGACCCCGCTATTGCTACTCTGTTTGATAGTGATGTGGTGATGGGGATCTGTTGCGATATGACCGATAACAATGGTGTGAGGCAGTCGGTTGAAGCATGCGTCGCGAAGTTTGGTGGCTTGGATATTGTCATTAGTAATGCTGGCTGTTTCCCCCCTAGTCACTCTATTGAGCAGATGCCTGCAGCCGTGTGGCAGCAGAGTCTTGATGTGAATTTAACCAGTCATCAGCAACTTATGCAGGCTTCTATTCCCTACTTGAGAGTAGGTGTTGAACCTGCTTTAGTGATGATTGCCTCAAAAAATGTACCGGCTCCCGGGCCGGGTGCTTCGGCCTACTCGGTAGCCAAAGCCGGTTTAACACAGTTGGCGCGGGTGGCAGCGTTGGAGTTGGGGCGTGATGGCATACGGGTGAATGTTCTGCATCCGAATGCGGTTTTTGATACGGCAATTTGGACGGAAGAGGTGCTTCGTAAACGTGCGGCAAGCTATGGCATGAGCGTCGATGCGTATAAAAAGAATAATGTGTTGGGTTGCGAAGTAAGCTCATCGCATGTCGCAGAAATGGCCTGCGCAATGGCCAGTTCTCTATTCGCTTGCAACAGTGGCGTGCAGCTGCCTTTGGATGGAGGTAATGAGCGTGTTATTTGATTTTAACATGGTGGACAAAAAAAATACTGCCCAGCAGCAATTTCACTGCTATGATGCATGCATGAATAGTTTAAAAATCATACCCTTTGTATTTGCACTGCTGTTTGCCGGCACACTTCAGGCTTCTGAGGATGCGGTGCCGCCGCCAGAAATGGATAGCTCAGAGCCCATCATGGATCAGCCGGAGAGTGAGGATGAGGCTCCCAGTTTGAATGATGCGTTAACGCCATCGAAAGATGCTATTGATGTCCGCTCCTATCAAGATAGAGATGGTGCGACGGTTACAGAGTATGGCAAGCGAGGCCATATCTTCAAAATTAAAGTTCAGCCTTCCGGTAGTATGCCTGCCTATTACCTCTACCCTGATGGTCATGGTCATTTTGCGCGGAGGTTGCCTGGTGGAGCGAAAGGAATTACTCCCCCGAGCTGGATTTTAAAGGAATTCTGATTTAGAGCCCGTGCAATCGATGATAATAGAGCCGCCCGTATTGACACTTATAACAGATAGCTCACGTTACAGTGGTGAGCTATTTTTCAGCCAAATTGAGCAAGCCCTCAGTAACGGCTTGGATGCTGTGCTGGTGCGTGAAAAGTCGCTAACATCAGCGAAACTGCTGGCATTAGCATCGCGCTTACGAGAGATGACGCGTCTGCATCAGGCGCAATTGATTATTCATAGCCAAGCGGATATTGCCGAGGCCGTTGATGCTGATGGTGTTCATCTCTCATCAGCGGATCTGGGTACGGTTCCACTCATACGCAGTTGGCTTAATAACCCTGATCGAACGATCTCGGTCTCCTGCCATCAAGCACAAGAATTGGATTTGGCAGCCCAAGCGGGAGCTGACTATGCGATGCTTTCGCCTGCCTTTCCGACAGCGAGTCATCCTGGTGCTCCCTGTCTGGGTGTAGAAACATTTCGCCGTATTGCTTCCCAAGCCAAGCTTCCCGTTGTTGCGCTCGGTGGTATTCATTGTGCTAACTGTAGCACCCTGAATTGGCCGAATATCGCTGTGATTAGCGCAATTCTAGCCAGCCACGATGCAGGAGCAGCAACGCGCGCTCTAAAGCAGTGTATGATAAACGGTCGCTGTGACTAGAGTAATCGTATAAACTATATTATGCGTACAGAGCTCTTCACCAAGACTATGTATTTCCACGCAGGAGCGTGAGAATGAGGAAGCAGAGCGTTTCAGATGTGGATTACCGACTAAACCCTCGAGAATGACGGGCGAGTGCCTGATTGATTCGGATAGTCTAAAACTAACCCTATCTCGTAGCGGGAATGACGTATCATCCATACTTGAATCACTATATAGGTAATCCCGGCCGCTATGATCTCTGTCGCTTGATTCTGTTAGAGTGAAGTAAATACGGTTCTTTTTGTTTAGGTGGGCGGATTTATATCATATCTGTGAGGGCATATAGCAGGCATATCTTGCTCGCACCACGCTTGCTTGTCATCTTTGGGGACATGAACGAATACCCGCAACCCACTAGCATTCATTGGCCGAGTACAAAATTTATACAATCCGTAGCCAATCCAAAAGAATTTCCGGAAATTGACCTGCCCCAAATTGCCGTAGCAGGTCACTCAAATGTAGGTAAATCATCTTTGATGAATGCCCTGTTTGGTCGAAATGGTTTGGTGAAAACCTCTAAAAATCCGGGTTGTACCCGTCTGTTAAACCTTTTTGATGTCGATGGGCAACTGCTGGTGGTTGATCTGCCCGGTTATGGTTATGCGCGGGCACCAAAAAAAGAGCAGCACCGCTGGATTAGTATGATCGAAGGTTATATGTCGGATACTGATATTAAGCTGGTACTACTGCTTCTTGATATCCGTCATGGGCCAAAGGATTCAGATATGCAGTTGATCGAATGGCTTAATGAGGCGGGGTTGCGTTGGATTCCAGTGGCGACCAAGTCGGATAAGTTGTCGGGCAACCACCGGAGCCGTCGTCTGCAAGAGATGCGTGAAGCGATGGGTGGTTTGCGTGGTCCTATGCCAACGTCCAGCTTTAAGGGCACGGGTATTGATCAGCTGCGCACAGTGATCCAGGCAGAGTTAGAATCACGGGAGTAGTTCGTAATCTACCACGCTTCGCGATAGGGCTGCGGCTTTAACCAAGGGCACGATCGCTTGATGCTCGGGGTGCTGTTGGTAGGCTTCTAAAGCCTCCCTATTAGCCAGTTCTGTTATAAGCACGAGGTCAGCCGACTGTTCGGAATGTGAAAAGTCGATGCCTACCTCGATATGCAGTAGTCCCGGAATGACGCCGGCGAGTGCTTCTAAGCGATTTTTAATAAGTTCGGCAGCCGCTGCATCGCGTAATTTCCACATCACAATATGTTTAATCATACATTCCTCTCTTTATAAGCTATATCAAGTATTCGACAAATCGAGCATTCCGGCGTGGCCTATTTTTTCAAAATCCTATCATAATAAAGGGGTCAAGAAACAACAGGGTGGTGCCTTAGGGCCGCGGAAAGAATAAATCATCCACGTGCTGGTCTATAAGTCCGCATTCTGCGTTGCCAAAGAGTTACTACTAAAGGCAGTAGGCTATCGCGCCCATTCAGGGCTTGCTTATGCGCTTGATTTGGCGCCTTGAAT
>JAUZRH010000161.1 GCA_030950555.1 Mariprofundus sp.
CAATATAGCATCAACAAATAACAACAAATATGAAATAGATGCATTTATAGCGCGGCTCTTTTAGATTAGCGAGATGAATAAACCTCTTACAAGTAATGATTTTGCTGCCTGGTTTGCTATTGGTTGCAAACCACGTAAGCAATGGCGTGTCGGTACCGAGCATGAAAAAATTGGTTTCTGCATGGAAACACACAAGCCTATCCCCTATGAAGGGGAGCGTGGCATTCGCAGCGTACTTGAACGATTGGCTGTTGATGGGTGGCAGCTTGTCTGTGAAAATGGTCTACCTATCGCGCTAAAAAATGGCATGGCCTCTGTAACGCTGGAGCCGGGCGGACAATTGGAGTTATCCGGCGCCCCTTTAGAATCCATTCACGCCACCTGCATGGAGACGGGCGAACACCTAAAAGTACTTAGAACCATCTCTGATGAGCTGCGCATTGGCTTTCTTGGCATGGGTTTTCAGCCTAAATGGGAACGCCAAGATATTCCTTGGATGCCAAAAGAGCGTTATGCAGTGATGCGGCGTTATATGCCTCAAGTGGGTCAGGGCGGCTTGGATATGATGCTGCGCACGGCTACTGTGCAGGCCAACCTTGATTTCGAAAGTGAAGCGGATATGGCTAGAAAAATGCGCATCTCTCTCTGCCTGCAACCGCTGGTCACCGCGCTTTTTGCCGCTAGCCCCTTTGAGCACGGTCAGCCCTCGGGCTACCTCTCTCGTCGCGGTAGCTGCTGGCTGGATACGGACGGTGCTCGCACGGGCATCCCCGCCTGCGCCTTTGACGATGATTTTGGCTTCCAAGCCTATACCGAGTGGGCTTTGGATGCGCCTATGTACTTTGTCATGCGTGAGGAGCGTTATATCGATTGCTCTGGCAGTAGTTTTCGTGATTTTATGCATGGCAAGCTACCGCAGCTGATCGGCGAATATCCAAGCATGGATGACTGGGAACGCCATATCTCCACCCTCTTCCCGGATGTACGACTCAAGCAATACCTAGAGATGCGCGGCGCTGATGCCGGGCCGTGGCCTTATATTTGTGCTCTGCCGGCACTCTGGAAAGGACTGCTTTATGACCCTGAAGCCGAACAGGCGGCATGGGAGATGATCAAAGACTGGACACATGCTGAAGTATCAGCGCTGCGTTTGGCAGCCCCTACCAGCGCCATGCACACACCCTTTCGCCATGGCGATATTCTACCCCTATGCAAGCAGATGGTAGAGATTGCTCGCACGGGACTCGAACGACTTAATATATGCGATGAAGAGGGAAAAAATGAGACGCATTTTCTAATTCCGCTCATATATGCTGTTGAATCGGGAAAAACACAAGCCGACCGCTGGCTAGCAGCTTGGCATAACGAGTGGCAAGGCGATATATCCCCTATATTCAGCGAGGCCATGCACCCATAACACAAACAACACGCTGATATTAATCACGCACGAACGCTATAGTGGTTCAAGTTTAAACAGTATCTTTTCTCGTCATTCCCACGAAGGTGTGGGGTGGGAATGACGTACAATCCATACTTGAATCACTATATAAGCAGCCCAGAGGAGCAGACATCATGTCCGAAGTCATTAGCACCGCCTTAGAAGAGAACCGTACATTTACACCCCCTACGACTCACGCAGCATCCATACCAAACATGGATGCCTACCATGCGCTGTGCAAGCGTTTTGCAGATGATTTTGATAGCACATGGCGCGACTTGGCAAACGAGCATCTGGAGTGGCGAAAGCCATTTACGCGCACATTGAATCGTGAAAACGCGCCTTTTTTCCGTTGGTTTGAAGATGGAAGCTTAAACCTTTCGGAAAACTGTCTGGATCGTCACGTGCGCGCAGGCTTGGGTGAGCGTACAGCGATTCTGTGGGAAGGCGAAGCGGGTGAAGTGCGAAAAATATCTTATGCGGCACTACTGGCTGATGTGTGCCGTGCCGCAAACAGCATGCGCCAACTAGGTGTAGAAGCCGGCGACCGTGTGGTCATTTATATGCCTATGATTCCAGAGGCTGCCATTGCCATGTTAGCCTGCACCCGCATTGGCGCCGTTCATTCCGTCGTCTTTGGTGCGTTTTCTCCGCAAGCACTGCGTGATCGGATTGAAGATGCAGGCGCCAAGCTAGTGGTTACAGCTGATGGGGGGAGTCGGCGCGGCTCTATTTATCCTCTAAAGTCGAATGTTGATCTGGCCTTAAGTGAAGGGTGTCGTAGCATCACGCATGTATTGGTTGTCGCTCATGCAGGCAATAAAACTGAGACGATTGCCGGTCGTGATATTGATTGGCATCAGGCTTTACGAGTACAAGCGAGCACATGTGAACCTCTTGCTGTGGAATCCGAACAGCCCCTATTTATCCTCTACACATCAGGCTCCACGGGCAAACCCAAAGGTATCCTTCACTCAACCGCTGGCTACCTACTTTGGGCTCGTCTGACCATGTTATGGAGCTTCGACTTTAAGCCGCAACAAGATGTATTTTGGTGCACGGCTGATATTGGTTGGATCACCGGTCATACCTACACGCTCTATGGTCCACTCTGTTGTGGCGGCACCACGCTGATGTATGAAGGTGTACCCACCTATCCCGATGCAGGACGCGTGTGGAAAATCTGTGAAGCGCATAAGGTCAGCATACTGTACACCGCACCCACGGCTATTCGCGCCCTCAAAAAAGCAGGTGATGCCTGGCCAGAAAAATACGATCTTTCTTCATTGCGTGTGCTTGGCACGGTTGGTGAACCGATCAATCCGGAAGCCTGGATCTGGTATCACCAGGTGATTGGTAAACAGCGCTGCCCGATTGTCGACACATGGTGGCAAACAGAAACGGGCGGCCACATGATCGCCCCTCTGCCTTTCGCCACACCCACCAAACCGGGCTCTGCCACGTTTCCACTACCGGGTATTGATATCGCCGTGGTTGATAAGCATGGTAAAACCATCCGCGATGGTGGCGGTCTATTGGTCATCAAGCAGCCATGGCCCTCAATGTTGCGCGGTATCTGGAATGATAATCAACGCTACATCGACACCTACTGGCGCACGTTTAACAATCGCTACTATTTTGCCGGTGATGGCGCCCGCATCGACAGAGAGGGTTATTGCTGGATCATGGGTCGCGTCGATGATGTGCTCAATGTCTCAGGCCATCGTCTGGGAACCATGGAAATTGAGTCGGCCCTCGCTTCTCATACGTCGGTTGCAGAAGCAGCCGTTGTTGGGCGCCCAGATGAGATAAAAGGTGAGGCAATCTGTGCTTTTGTTGTACTTAAAAGAGCCGATAGCGAAAATTTAACACTCCCCTTAAGAGCGCATGTCACACAAGCGATTGGTGCTATCGCCAAACCGGATGATATTCATTTTGTCGAGAGCCTGCCAAAAACACGTTCCGGAAAGATTATGCGCCGTCTATTGCGGGATATTGCTGCTGGCCGTGAAATTACACAGGATATTTCCACATTAGAGGATCAAGCTGTTATTCGCCAATTACAAAAGCAGCCATGACATGACAAACCTTCCTAGCCCACTCACTGGAGACTGAATAGCACCATGATATTTCGCCATCCGGTTGGCCTTTTCCCTGCCGCTGCTCGCTGGTATCTGGCCGCTATTGCTATGCTATCACTTATTAGTGTAGGCATTCATCTGGTCGTACAGGAACACGCGCAACAGCAGGCGGAAATATTAATCAAGCAATGGGGTGTGCAGAGTGGTGTGGAAATCAGCAACGTCCGTTATCACCTGCTGCGCAATGGCTTGGTATTGCAAAATATTCATATCCAACGTCAACGTGACAGCTTGGATATTCAGCATATGTTGATACAGGCCAATCCTCGCTTACTCATCAGTGAGCATCCGCGCCTTGGCAAGGTGAGTATGAGCGGCGTCACCGCAACACTACACATGCAAGGTGATCGTAGTAGCTGGTTAAACGCCCCACGCTTAAAGCAACTCTGGCTCGCAACAAGTCATTTAAGCCTACAGCATGGCCGTCTTCAACTGTACGTGGCGGCCGGCAAGGCCCAACCATTAGCGATCAATAAACTAGCCTTTGATCTCTCCACACAGGGAAAAAACCGTTTCTTGCGTGGTTCAGGCCACCTACAACAAGGCACACTACAGTGGCAATGGTCTCAAACTGAAACTGCCCGCCAAGGGTATATCCATTGGCAACAACTGGATGCACAACAACTATGTAGAGCGTTACACTTACAAGCGCTTAAAGGCGACCTCTCGGGAGAGCTGCAGTGGCATGAAACGGTTGCTTCAAAGCACGCAACCATCAGCGGCCAAACGACCCTACTAACCAGAGCTGAAAGAGTGCGCATGCATCGCTTAGCATGGGATGGCAGCAAACAAGACGACCAGTGGCAGATCAATATGAAAGCCAATGCATGGCCCCTGCTTCCATGGTCTAATTTCCTGCCAACTATCGCAGATCGCAAGCTCACAGCAGGACAAGTTGAAGGAACATTTCATTGGCTACATAAAGATAAACACTGGCTTTTAAGCAGCGAGCAAGGCAAGCTATATGACATCACCTATGCAGCAGCTGGATTGCCAACCTGGTACTGGAGCAGAATTCACTATCAACAACTGCAACTCGACCCCATACAACAGCGCCTCAGCGTAGCAAAAGCTGAATTGAATGATTCGAGACTCATACTCAGCACAACCCCCACACAGCCGACCAACACAAAAGTGACATCAGCGTGGCAACTCAGCGCTGAAAATATACGATTCTATAATATGATGCTGGCTGTTTCGCTGCCGCGTGGGCAAATCACCCTGACCAACATTGAGGGGCGCGCGAACTGGCCAGCAGGCAAGCCTTTAGCCTTTGATCTAAAAACAACGGATGCTGCTGCTGATGCCGAAACGGCTGTCGCCGCATGGTTTCTACAGGGCCAGCTGGCACGCGATCCACTCACAGGCGCCGCATTCAAGGTGATCGGTCAGAATATCAACCTCCCTTCACTACGAGCTTTGCTGCCATTTCAAGATGAGGGCGCTGGCAATACCAGCCTGCATGGCAAAAGCAGTCTAGATATCAGTGTCAACATCCAGCAGGGCATCTGGCAGATGCAGGGAGAAGCAGCGGCCCGTAATCTGAGTTTAAACCATGCTGGTAACAAATGGTCGGCCAAGCAGTTCAGCACCACCTTTGGCCCCGTAGGTATTGGCTTGCAACAGCAGCATATTCACGCGATTGAAGCCAAAGATTGGCAATATACCGCCGTCATGCATCCGATGCAGACAACAATGCAAGAGAAACCTAACACCACAAACAGTCTAACGCCATCATGGTGGATTACAGCCCTCAAAAATAATCACTATCAAATCGATACCTTACATTGGCAACAGGGAACCCTTAGTGTGGGTGAGCCCGATGCCCACTGGGGAGAAAATATCGAGCTAAACATGAAACAGATCGAAGAGAATCACTGGGCGAAAACATCCATTCATGGTCTTGCCGGAGGCGGTTATTTTAGCTTGAATGGCGAATTAAAACTACTCGCTGAGCAGCCTCGCATGCGTGGTACGGCACAACTCAACAATGCCTTACCTTTTTTCCTCAATAACTGGCTCACCGCTTCTGGCATGCCCCGCCTTCTACGCGGTCGTTTATCGGCACAAATCACCATGGGTGAGCTAGAAGCTGAGCATAAGCGCTGGCAAAGCCATGTAGAGATAGCCCTAAAACGAGGCCTGTTTGAACAGGGCGAAAGCCCTTCCGACCCCATGTTAGCGCGAACCGGATTTAAAGCCGTTGAACTACTGGCAGAATTGCAAAACTCCCAAGGCCAGATCAATGCCCGTTATGATATGCAGGGCGATTGGAACAGCTTAAGTGAGGATAACTTTGGCACAGGTTTACAACAGTGGTTAAGCTCATCTATCAAGCAAAAAAGGGCGCTTAAAAAGACAACAAATAGTACACCTCTGCTACATTTTGAGACGCGCATTCGCCTACGAGAAGGAAAGCGGCTAACACTCAATGAACGCACCCGCTTACACAGTGTCGCCGTAAAACTATACCATAATCCCGACGCAATGGTGCAACTCAGACCCGAGTGGATTGGCAGCAGCTTAACTGCCGAAAAAATAGACCGCATTCAGCAAACACAGCAGGCCATACAAAACTACCTTATCTATCGACATGTTAATGTCGGACGCATCTTCCCTATCTGGCCGTCGGCAGCAAACCATACAGATGAAACCGGATCAATCTGGATAGAAACAGCTCACTAAAATGAAGAAACCTACTCACCACCAAGACACTAAGACTTAAACTACAGGCTATAGTGATTCAAGTATGAATTCTACGTCATCCCCGGCCGAAGCGGGAATAACGAGAGTATCGACACTCGCCCGTCATTCCCGAGTGTTTAGTCGGTAATGACGGGCAACTGTAGTAAAATGATCGCTAGAGCACGGAGCCTCTCACTCGACAGGTCAGCAAGCATAGGGCGGGATACTTTAGGGATTGAGGACAAACAGAGCGTTTTTTTAGATATGGATTCCCGATGCAACCTTCGGGAAGCAAGGAGCGGCGTTCCCGCTACGCGATAGGGTTAGGGCCGCGGAAATAATAAAACATCCACGTGCTGGTCTATAAGCTCGCCTTCTACGTTGCAGAAACAGTTACATAGGCCCAGCTATGCGCCTGTTTCTGCGCCTTGAATCCAACAACTATCCTGCGCACCTTTTGGATGT
>JAUZRH010000162.1 GCA_030950555.1 Mariprofundus sp.
ATTCAAGGCGCCAAATCAAGCGCATAAGCAAGCCCTGAATGGGCGCGATAGCCTACTGCCTTTAGTAGTAACTCTGTGGCAACGCAGAATGCGGACTTATAGACCAGCACGTGGATGATTTATTCTTTCCGCGGCCCTTAAAGCACACACCAATGGATTCCCATCTTCGCGGGAAGCAAGTGGCGGCGCTCCCGCTATGCGATATAAGTCCGCCTTTCATAGTAGTCGACGTGCGATTATAGTCGCAGGCGAAATACATGAAGTGGTTATCTCCAGCGTATTTGGATTTTAGCGACTTCAGCACGGCGTAAATGAAAGTTTTTAAAGGGTGGGGATATGGGCGAAGCTAAGTTAACAAATTTGCGTCAAAAACTGCATATTATATTGTTTGATGTGAATACAGGGCTTGGGCGTTTTTTTAATATAACACTGCTGTTGCTCATACTGCTTGTGGTTGTCGCATCGATGATTAAAACCGTTGCTGGCATAGCCCATGAGTGGGTGGTGCTGATTGAAGGGCTGGAATATTGGGTGTTGATGATCTTTGCTGTTGAATACACTTTGAGAGTGTATGCTGCGAAAAATCGTTGGCACTATATTCGCAGTTTTAATGGTGTGATAGATCTGATTACTGTGTTGCCACTGTTTTTGACCGGCAGTTCCTTTGTGTTAATTCGACTCTTGCGTTTGATGCGTGTGATTCGAGTGGCCGTTTCTATCCCGGTGGTTCGCTCCCTATTTGCATCACTGCAAGGGTCTATTCGATTGCTACTGGGTGTATTAATGAGTATTGGTCTTATATCAGTATTGGTTGGAAATATTATATATACGCTTGAACCGGAGACCTTTGCGAATGCTTTTGAGGGGGTGTGGTGGAGTTTGGTGACGATGAGTACTGTTGGCTATGGTGATCTGGTACCACACACATCCGCCGGTCGAATGGTGGCGTCGCTATTAATACTTTCGGGAATCTGCATGTTTGCCATGGTGACGGCGGTGATCTCAGTCAAAGTCGGACGCATGGTGAATAGCATGGCGCAATGTCGTAACTGTCAGCACCGGATCGCTGAAGATTATCTCTACTGTCCTCATTGTGCTGCTCCTCAAGATCAAGAGGATGAACGGGTGAGCCTGGACGATGACTTTTAATGAGGACTGGATTGCCGATCAATGAGCGGCAATGACGGGCGGCTCTGTTCTGGTTGTTTTCGCGAAAATATGACCAGCCGCTTGTTATTTGAATCAGCGAATAAGGCATGCCTGCTTACCTCCGATTTGACCCCCCTGTTGTCCGCCTTGATCGGTTTCGCGTTGTAGAAAGCAGGTACTCTGGCTATCATGCGGAAAACAGGTTTACCAGTCGCCGTGAGACTTGAATATCCGCTTGAATCTATGCTGGTGGTCGGTGGTGCAGGTTGTGCAAGAAGGGGATGGAATGAAAAATAATCAACCAATTAGCCAGAAAGAACATAAGATGAAAGCGGACGATGTGCTGGTTTCGCGTACCGATTTGAAAGGGCACATTATGTATGCCAATAAAGCATTTTGCGATTTGGCTGGATTTTCTGAGCAGGAGTTAAAAGGCCAGCCACATAATATTGTTCGCCACCCTGATGTGCCTGCAGCTGCATTTGAGGACTTATGGGACACCGTAAAAGCAGGGAATCCATGGACGGGGATTGTCAAAAACCGTTGCAAGAATGGTGATTACTATTGGGTGGTGGCCAATGTGTCACCAGAATACGATAGCCACGGGCATGTTTACGGCTATATCTCCGTGCGTACTGCTCCCACGCATGAGCAAATAAAATTTGCCGAAAATCTCTATCGGGAGGTTCATGCTGGTAAAACAAAGCTGCCCTCAACAATACATGCTAGCTGGTTTAAGAAGCTCAAGCTCAAGAGTATTATGCTTGCTTCGGCAGTGGTTTCAATCATCACCATCTTAATGCTGGGTGGTTCTGCTATTAGCGATAATTTAACAGCAGCCAAAAAAGATGATTTGCGTGTTGCATCCGTGCCGTATGTTACTGCTATTCGGCATGTGCTCGAAGTGCTACCTCAGCATCGTGGCATGGGTAATGTGTGGCATCATGGTGATAAAGGGACGGCGGGCAAACTATCCGCATTAGAGTCGCGGATTGATGGCTCGATGCGTGACTTATTGAATGTGGCTGATGGCGCCATCATCGAGGGATTATTGGCTGATGTGAAGGATATTGATGCGGATTGGAAGTCGCTTAGAGTGAACTGGAAACAGGACACGCCTGATCAGAGCTTTGTGCAGCACTCTGCCCTGATTAAGAAGCTTCTCAGCCTTTCAAGTGCTGTTTTACATCATGGTCAAATGAATACGAATCCAGAGCCGGATATTGCTTATTTGGGTGCGTTTATGGCGGAAACGATACCTCAGTTGAATGAGTATCTAGGTCGTATGCGCGGACTTGGTGCAGGTGTGGCGGCCAATGGTTCAATCACTGCGAGCCAACGCGATAGCCTGATAAGGTTGGCGACGCTGGCAAAATCTTTGCAGGATGGTTTGCAGGAAGAGGTGGTTCAGGTTGTTTACAGCTATAATCCGAACCT
Source organism: Mariprofundus sp. (assembly GCA_030950555.1). Taxonomy (GTDB): domain Bacteria; phylum Pseudomonadota; class Zetaproteobacteria; order Mariprofundales; family Mariprofundaceae; genus Mariprofundus. The sequence goes on from JAUZRH010000162.1 coordinate 2,587, forward strand.
GAATGAGATATTGAAGGAGCCTGTGAAGGCGCTTGTATCAGCGACTGACCACTTCTTTGAACTAGTAAATCATGATCTGCTGGCTGTGGATCATGTCAGCATCGATAGTAAATATTATTTTAATCAGGGTACGCAAGCGATTGCCGTGTCGTGGGCTTTATATGATATCATGGATAAAAATGTTACCAAGTTGTTGGCTGAGAAGCAGAAAAGGTCTGTCCGTAAACTCTATTTTACAGTCTTACTGATCACCGCGGGGGCGCTGATATCGCTGCTGCTAGTTATCATCATGATGAAGAGAACATTCAAACCATTGCAGGAAATCATCAATGGTATGCAACGTATTGTAGAGGGTGATTATTCACATATGCCCGTGAAACATGCACATGATGAGCTGGGTGAAATCATAGATGATATGAAAACGATGCAGTCGCTACTGCAGTATGAAATTTTTGAGGGTAAAGCAATGGCTGCGGCCAGACAACATGAGCAGCGGCAATTAGCCGCTGATAAAGTGAGTGCGCAGACTGAATTAGCCGACTCTTTTGAAAGTAATGTTGGTTCTATGGTGGATGGACTGGCTGGTGAGGCGGGGCAGGTGAATAGTTCAGCGGTGAGAATAGATAAAGACTCTGATGTGCTGGCTGAACAGAGTCAGGCTGCTTTAAACAGTGTCAATCAGGGAAGCTCAAATGTTGACAGAACGGCTCAGGCCATTGAAAAGATGTCGGTACGTATTTTAGAGGTGTCTCAGAGTATCTCCGCTACACAGCAGGTCGCTTTAAAAGCAGTTGAACAAGCGAAGTCAGCTACGACCATTATGAATATGCTGGCTAAAGAAGCCGAAGAGGTTGGCTCTATTGTTGGCTCCATTGCTGATATTGCCGGGCAAACCAACTTGCTGGCGCTTAATGCAAGCATTGAAGCGGCGAGGGCAGGCGATGCAGGAAAGGGCTTTTCTGTTGTGGCGAGTGAAGTAAAAGAACTTGCCAACCAAACATCGAATGCCACCGATCAGATCCGCCAGCAGGTGGGTAGCATCCAGGTGGAAAGTAGAGATGCAGCGCATGCGATTACCGAGATGAGTGAAACAATCGTTCAAATAAACGATTTTACCTCGGCTGCGACGGAAGCTATGAAGCAGCAGAGCCAGGCGGCACATGAGATATCCGGTGCTGCGCAACAAGCAAGCTCAAGCATGGACGATGTGCAGGTTTCTGTTTCTGAACTGGCAAAATCGGCAGTTAGTGTGGATGAAGCATCCGGTGAGATGATTGAAGTGGCTCAATCAATGGCTAAGCGAACTGAAAATGTACAAACGTCCCTACGCGATTTCCTTGGTACTCTGCGCAACTAATCGGGGCATCCTTCACTAGCCATAAAAAATAGTTAACTCCCGAATGGTTGCATCGGGAATCCATAGCTGAAACGCTCTGCTTATGCGTTTCCACGCAAGAGCGTGGGAACGAGGAAAAGCTGACTTTTTGTGGTTTCAGTCGACGATCTGATTCATGCGGCGCTCATGCATTGCCTTGGGGGTGCGACTTCAGTCGCGCAGTTTAACCTGAAATACTGTGAAAACGGCACCTTCGTTGCTATTTGCCGATGGCCTGCAGGATGGCCTGGATGATATCAGTCGGCGTTGGCGGACAGCCGTGGATGACTACATCCACGGGGATAATGTCGCTGACGGCGCCTGCTATGGCATAATTGTCTTTGCCAAAAACGCCGCAGTTGGCAGCGCAATCACCCATAGCGACCACCAGCGCCGGTTGCGGCATGGCATCAAAGGTCATCCTGAGCGCTGTTTCCATATTGCGTGTGACAGGGCCTGTGACTAGCAGCATATCGGCAAAGCGCGGACTAGGGGTGAAATGGATACCAAAACGCTCGATATCGTAATAGCAGTTGGTGGTTGCATGGATCTCCAACTCACAACCATTGCAGGAGCCGGCATCCACGGCACGAATGGCCAGCGAACCGGCAAAACGCTTGCGTACCGATGCCTGCAGGCGCGCGCCCAGCACCTCCACCGCATCGCTCTCAGCCAGTGGCTCGGTTTTGCAGCCTACCGTT
>JAUZRH010000163.1 GCA_030950555.1 Mariprofundus sp.
CAAGGCGCCAAATCAAGCGCATAAGCAAGCCCTGAATGGGCGCGATAGCCTACTGCCTTTAGTAGTAACTCTGTGGCAACGCAGAATGCGGACTTATAGACCAGCACGTGGATGATTTATTCTTTCCGCGGCCCTAAAGCCTCCGTACCACCTCTTCATTAGCTAACCCTCTCGCGTAGCGGGAACGCCGCTCAAGCTTCCCGTCGCCGCGGGGATGACGGTCAAAAGACACATTGTTGTTTAGCATAAAGCAATGAAGCCGCCTCAATAGAGGCGGCTTCATTGTGAAAAACGATAGTTGTCTCTTAGTTGATCTGAGAGAGTAAATCGGGGTTGACTACTAGATTTCTTACGCCATGGCCGTGATCTTCTTTAAAATTGTTGCCTTCACACCATTTGCCCACGGTAGCGATATTAACTTTGGCAACATGCGGGCGGACGCTCCAAGTAACCTGGAATGGAGAACCTTTCTCATCATAACCGGGGCCTGTGGTAGAACCTTCATATTGAACAGGTACGCCAGTATTAGATGGAATGCCGGTAGCCTGATAGAGGCCACTTGCTGCCTTGCCATAAGCGGTGAGCTTGTTGAAATCCAATGCGTGTTTGTCGTTGACCAATACATAAACTTGTGTCTCAACACGTAGCTGTGGGTTTTTGATAGCTTCACTTAGGCATGATCCCAAGCCCTTGCCAGGTATGACTTGTGCGGTGGAGTGAACATAATGAACTTCGATGGTGTCACCGACATTTAGAGTGCTATGAGTACTGTTGCAAACCTTGTGGTGATATTTTTTCTGTTCATTTTTGGTGAGTTCGCCGCTATATTTATAACCACTCTGATATCCTTCACCATTACCATTGCCAGCATAGGTGGAGAAATCTTTTCCTTTATGTTCAGCATTTTTATGGAAATGAATGTTGCAAAGGTTCATGGCGGTATAAGCTGGCGCGGCATCAAATAGACGCTTGTTTGAACCGGCTATAGCATCAATATCACGAGGTGACTGTGGACCGAAGCCTTTCCCCTCAGTGCTTTCTGCAAGTGCTGTACGTTGTTCAGCGATGACGCTGTCAGCGACCACTGCGTGCGCAGAGTGTGCACCCCCATGATGGCTACTGTGGCCATGCTCACTTGCTATTGCTGGTGCTACCAACATGGCACTAGTCGCCATTGCTATTGCTATTCGTTTCATTAACGTATCCCTCTCAAAAAATAGATAACGACCATCTGTCGCGGATGGGAAACTAGATGAATCTTTTTTCATTAACAAGTAATAATGTATATTGCGCCCAGGAAGGTATGATGGCGCGGCGTTTATGCATTACCGTATATTTAACAAATACAGGGTGTGAGAGAAGTGTCCTTTAAGGGGGGTGAATAAATGCTTGGATGGTTGTTACCATTGCATATAAGTCTGGTTGGGCTGTCGCTTTTTCTGTTTATCTGGCGTGGTGTTCTTGCATGGCAGGGAAAATGCATGCAGAGACGTCTATTGCAACGCTTCGTGCCGGATAGTGTGGATACGTTGTTGCTGGCTAGTGGCATATTGTTGGCCTATACGTTGGGTTTTGCGCCGTGGCAGGACTTTTGGCTGGCGGCTAAATTGACGGCAATTTTGTTTTATATTGGCCTCGGATTTGTCGCTTTTGGTCATGGGGGCAGTGTACGGTTGCGTCATTTCAGTTTTATCTTTGCCTTGTTGGCTGTGGTCTATATTGTTGCCGTCGCGCATACGATGCATGCCTCGCCGTGGGTGAGCTTGTAGGGCCGTGCTGATGATGAATGATAGCGTGAAAAGGAGATATTGATGGCATTGGTAGGATCTATACATGTTGATATTGGTTGGCAGTTGCCCGACCTTACCCTGATGGATGTTGATGAAAGGCTGATGTCTCTGCATAGCCAGATGGGTGAACATGGTCTTCTGGTTGCTTTTACCTGTAACCACTGTCCCTATGCGGTTGCTGTTTGGCCTCGTTTGATTCGTCATGCGGCTGCAATCAGAGAGATGGGGGTTCATACCGTGGCGGTGAATCCGAACATCCATCCAGATTATCCGGCGGATAGCCTAGGGGCAATGCAGCAGAAAAAAATAGAATGGGCTATCGACTTTCCTTATCTGGCGGATGACACACAGAGTGCAGCAAAGCTGTTTGAGGCTCAGTGTACGCCGGATATTTATTTGTTTGATGCAAATGGTGGCCTCTTTTATCATGGTCGAATTGATGATGATTGGAAAGATGAGTCGAATGTGATGTGCAACGAGTTAATGGATGCCATTGAGCGCTTAGTTGCAGGGGATACCCCACCGCAGCCGCAGTACCCAACCATAGGCTGTTCGATAAAATGGTTGGATGAAATAAACGATAGCGATTGATATCGTGCTGTGACTAAATAAGGCGTCGTTTTCGACCAGATCGGGAATCTACCAGTACAGAGCGTGATTGAGGGAAATGGATTGCCGGCCCACGCCTGCGCAGAAATGACAAGAAAAGAGATTTTCAGGCTTGCATCACGATCGCTGCCTAAATACAAAGTTTACGAAGGAGTATGTTTATGAATGTTTATACCTTTACCGGCCGTTTGGCCAGAGATTGCGAAACCCGCTTTACCCAGGGTGGCATGGCCATCTGTTCGTTCACCGTGGCTGTGGATTATGGCTTTGGTGACAGAAAAGGCACCAACTGGATACGTTGCTCTCTATTTGGCAAACGTGCCGAAGGGCGTTTGCCTCAATACCTGCTCAAAGGTACGCAGGTTGCGGTCAGTGGTGAATTAAGGGTACAGGAATATACAGATAAAGATGGCAATGCACGCACATCGGTTGATTGTAATGCTGATTCGCTTGATCTGATTGGTAGCCGCCAAGATGCTTCTGCTCCGGCTTCTAATCAGGGTGGAAACTATGGCGGTGGCGCTTCATCAAACAGCTTTCCTAGCCATGGCGGCGGTGGCAATAGTGCGCCCGTTCCTCGTAGTAATGCTGCACCAGCTAAAACAGCAAATGACCCATTCGCCAGTTCACCAGATTTTGGTAGCGTGCCCGTGGATGATGACATTCCATTTTGACCCTTACCGTAGGGTGATGTGTAAGGTTTCTCATTAAACACCAATAGCTGGAATGGTTCAGCAGGCAAATATAAAGAGGGTGGGGCTTTAGCCCCGCTCGATTATTTCTCATTCCCACGCTCCTGCGTGGGAATGCATAGCAGAGCGTTCTTTTTGATGTGGATTCCCGCCTCCGCGGGAAGCAAGTAGCGGCGTTCCCGCTACGCGATAGGGTGAGCCAAACAAGTCGTGTCCCTGCTTGTCACTCCCGTGACGGCAGGGCGGGTATGGTTGATTCGGGCAGTCTAAGGGCCGCGGAAAGAATAAATCATCCACGTGCTGGTCTATAAGTCCGGATTCTGCGTTGCCACAGAGTTACCACTAAAGGCAGTAGAGCCAATTGCAAAACTCTGGGTGGATGAGCGGCAATCCCACTTTGAGTCCATTTTTGAGGTGGAATGAGGTGCATGGTGGTTCCATGGAGCAAACAACAGCGCGGGTTGGGCCAAAGTGGGGCCGCCGATCGCCG
>JAUZRH010000164.1 GCA_030950555.1 Mariprofundus sp.
ATTCAAGGCGCCAAATCAAGCGCATAAGCAAGCCCTGAATGGGCGCGATAGCCTACTGTCTTTAGTAGTAACTCTGTGGCAACGCAGAATGCGGACTTATAGACCAGCACGTGGATGATTTATTCTTTCCGCGGCCCTTAGGCATCGTAAAAAAATAACGCATCGATTTACACTTGCCTTTTTACTCGCTTTCTTCGTTGTAAGAAACATTACATAGCAGTGCTATACTCCGCTTTTTCACCTTAAAACCAAACAAAAAATAGGCACGTAAAACAACGACTTATTTATTTGCGATACCTTATGTATTGCATTGGCCAGCCGAAAAAACTATGCCGATGTTTCAGCAGAAACAACATTAGCCGTAGCAATTAAAGCACCGAAAGTACCAACTAGACCACCGCCAAATAGGAGCCCCGGGAAAAGTGACCACAAACTCAGATCCACCTCCATACCACTTAGCCATGCAGAGCTACCCAAGATAATAGGCCACAACAGAATCCATGCGGCAATACCAGCAGAGCCACCTAGCACTAGACCTTCCAGAATAAAGGGCATGCGTACAAACCACTCTTTAGCTCCGAGTAGTCGCATAAGATGAATTTCATCGGCTCGTGCCAAAAGCGTCATGCGCAGGGTATTGGAAATAATCAAAGCCATTGCTAAGGCTAATATCAGCGAAGCAAACCAAGCTAACCAAGATGCTTGAGCTAACCAGGAGTGAGCCCGGGCAAGGCTGACTTCATCTTCATTCACCAGCCCGCCAAAGCGACTGGCTGCATCGCGAATATCATCAAAAAGGAAGGAGCTTTTCTCATCACCCAGAGAGATTTCAAATGTAAGCGGCAAACGTTTCACCAGATCTGCTTCATTGATATCAGCCTGATGCAACCATCCTTGCATCCAAGCTGCCGCCTCAGCCGCTGAGATACGCCGTACAGCACGCACCTGCTTGATACTTTGCAGTGCCTTTTCCAGCTTATCTGCCTCATCTCCATGCTTGGCGCTGCCACTTTCCCTATCTAGGTAAACATGAATATGAATATCATCCTGCCAGCTGCCAACCCACTGACTACCCGCCTGCATAGCCAACCAAATTCCACCGACAGCCCACAGAGCAATACAGACAATCACCACTGCCAATAGCTGGTGAATACCAAAAGGCGGCAAATTAAAACCACCCGGCAAGCGTGGATGCAGTTGATCTGGCACCGTACTCTGACGGCTACGGCCAGATTGGTATTCAGGGTGACGTTGCTGCTCTTTTTTCTCTCTGAACTTTTTTATAAATGTAGGTATTCTAGTCATGAGTCATCCCCTACCAAGGCACCGCCATGCAGCTGAACCACTCGCCCTGGATGCGACTCCAACAGGTGAAGGTCATGGGTCGCCATAATCACCGTTGCCCCATTACGATGAAGATCCATCAGATAATCAAGCACCCGCCGAGCAGTATCCACATCCAGATTACCCGTTGGTTCATCGGCTAAAATCAAGGGTGGATTAGCTGTCATTGCTCGAGCGATCGCCACACGCTGTTGCTCTCCGCCCGAAAGTGCTTGTGGATAGGACCATAAACGATCCGCCAAACCGACATATTCGAGCACTTTGCGTACGCGTGGAATCAATCGTTGAGTCTGCCAGCCCTGCACCCGCAGTGGCAAAGCGACATTTTCAAATACCGTACGCGAAAAAAGAAGCCGGTGATCCTGAAAAATAATCCCCGTGCGCTGCCTGATCTCACGTATTTTAGCATCATTGGCATCACGCATATCCAAGTGCTGCACCATCAAAGAGCCGGAACTAGGCCGTACACCACCATAAAACATGCGTAACAATGATGACTTACCCGCCCCACTCTCACCAATCATATAGACAAACTGTCCTTTTTTAATATCAAGCGTAATACCAGACAGAGCCGTTTTCCCTGTTGGATAACGGAGCATCAACTGTTGCATATGGATCAAAGGTTTTTTTTCAGGCATGAGCCAAACCGTATCCACCAGAACCGCGCATGTCATCCACCAAGCAAACTTGCAACCGCTGACGACTCGTGCAATATACAGCCATGCGACTTATCTGCCCTCAATGTCAGGCTTGTTATCACTTCCCTGACCATACCCAAATAGCTCCATTTAGTTGTTATCGCTGCCACCGCCCCCTCCCTATTGATCGCCATACAGAGCCGCGTTCACTTAGCTTAACTGATCTAGAAAGCAGACCCATGCAACGACGTAAAAGCGTGCTTTGGCCGTGGATATTAGCTGTATTACTACTCCTTACATCGGTTACTTTTTTACTACAGCAGGATGCATGGCTGGATAATCGTTGGTTTCGCACTACGTTAATACAGGCCGGCGTGAAGCTGCCTCTGCGCAGTAAAGACTGGCAGATTCAAACAGATAGTATTAAACCACATTGGTTGGAACGCGAGAATGGCAAACGGATACTTATCATTCGTGGAAAACTGACAAACTTACTCGCCGTGGAACTGCCACTGCCCCACTTTATAGTCACATTTTTCCCCACCGATCGCAGCGTCAAAGCAGCAGATTCAACTACCACCGATGCCATTCTACCACCACAAGAGGCAGACTTGCGTAAAAGTGGCTTCCTGAACCCGCCTCATGACCTTTCTCTTGTTGCTGCAGGTGGTTCACATCAGTTTACCCTATTACTGCAATCTATCGATCCTGCCACCGCTGATTTCACCATCAAAGCACAATAGATAGCCCCTTCATTCCGAACATTGATGCAATTTCCGCGCATCGCTTTAATATGCAGCACTCAAAATATTATGAACTAATTCCATTCAGCGGAGTAAGCAAGCTACCTTTCGGACTTAGGCGGCTGGGCTTAGTCCACCAAACACCTGGTACACAGAGGTTTTTAGGGAGATTTACATGACGACAGAGTTTAAAGACCGCATCATCATGATTACTGGTGCATCCGATGGCATCGGTCAACGCTTGGCTGTTGCACTTGCTCAAGCAGGTGCAAATGTCATTGCACTCGGTCGCAATGAAGAGGCGCTATCACAAACACAGCAGCATATTGAAGAGCTGGGTGGACGCTGTTTATGTATTCCTTTTGATTTAATGGAGTTCGATGCTTATGGAAAACTATTTTTAGCCCTCAAAGATCAAGTGCCTCACCTAGATGGACTGGTTCACTGTGCTGGCAGTATCGATCGCTGCACACCGCTACAATATGTTAAAAGTGACACCTTTCGCAAGATGCTCGATATTCATCTGACCGCCCCAAACATGCTCACCCAGATAATGCTGCCATTACTTAAACGGGCACCAGCCGCCTCCATTATTTTCACCAGTTGCGATATGGTCGATCAGGATCAAACCAACTGGCACGCATACGGATTAGCCAAGCGTGCCTTAGCCTATGCTGCTTCTATGTGGCAACTAGAGCAACCAGAAGCCCCCTTCCGCTTCAACACGCTTAATCCAGGACGCGTACGCACTGAGCTTTTCAAACGTGCCTTTGGCGGCACCCATCCAAAAGAGGTACCAGCAGCCAGCTCAGTTGTTCCAGCCTATCTCTACCTTTTATCCGATAGATCCAAAGAACTTCGCGGCCAATCGCTTCATGCAAAAGATATCATTGAAAAAGAAAACAGTGCTCCCACAGTAGAGTAATACCATCCACCCATGAGCATCAAACAGAACGCTTGATTTCTGAATATCGGGAAAGCGGCTTAAGCCTCGCAAGACTTTGGTGTTGCTGCGCGACTAACGTCGCCACGTGATAAAAGTGATTGAACCAGTATGCGTTCCCACGCAGGAGCGTGGGAACGAGGAAATGGGCGCGATAGTTATTACTTTCAATAGTGACTGATGCTGCAACGCAGAAGGCGAGCTTTTAAACCAACAGAATGGGATGATGTGTGTTTCCGCGGCCCTTAAGCCTCGCAAGACTTTGGTGTTGCTGCGCGACTAAGGGCCGCGGAAAGAATAAATCATCCACGTGCTGGTCTATAAGTCCGCATTCTGCGTTGCTACAGAGTTACTACTAAAGGCAGTAGGCTATCGCGCCTATTCAGGGCTTGCTTATGCGTTTGATTTGGCGCCTTGAATCCA
>JAUZRH010000165.1 GCA_030950555.1 Mariprofundus sp.
TTAGGGCCACGGAAAGAATAAAGTATCCAGGTTATGCGCAGGATAGTTGTTGGATTCAAGGCGCCAAATCAAGCGCATAAGCAAGCCCTGAATGGGCGCGATAGCCTACTGCCTTTAGTCGTAACTCTGTGGCAACGCAGAAGGCGGACTTATAGACCAGCACGTGGATGATTTATTCTTTCCGCGGCCCTTAAGCCCTCTCCCTGAGGGAGAGGGCTTAAGGGAGGGGATCAATAAAAAACGTCCCTGATAATCCGGCTTACGGAAGCTAAATAGGCATCTTCTAGTTGTGTAGAGCGTCAACTATTTTTTATGACTGGTGAAGGATGCCCTAATTTTCTTCCTTTTCCTGTGTCAATAATTGCAAGCTCCTCCGCAACACTAGGAGGTCATCGGGTCGGATAACATATTTTTCCAGAATATCATCTACTCTCTTAGCATCATGACCACTAGCGAGCATAAACCTTAAACAGTTATTAATGGCATCCTGCTCCAAATCCACCACATGCGATTCTAGCACTCGAACCACATCGTCATAATCCTTGCTGAGATAACATTTTTTGGCTTTTTTCCAGCGCCTTTTGCGCATAAAAATAGCCCACATCGAATTCAGTGAGGTGCCCAACCAGATACTGATCACAAATACAATCAGATCACCAATCTTATCTTTTAAAACTGCTGCCCACTCCTGTGCATCCTCACTAATTGTTAAGGTACGCACCTGACGAATTTGTTCAATATATTGCTGCGCCATAATATTTGCCGCATTCAAACGGAGGGCGCGCATAAAGTATTTCTCTGCCTTATCCTTCTGACCTGATTCATAAAGTGATTTACCAAAGAGTGCGACAACCCCATCACTCTTCGGATAACGGCCTACCGCCACAGAGAGCAGTTGATTCGACTTATCAAACTCACCAGCATCGACAAATTTACCACCGTTGACAATTACACGGATTTCACTTTTCAGATCAGCTTTCAACTCAGTGGGGCTTAATGTTGTTGCATTGGCATACGAACAGCAGAGAAACAGACAGCATAAAAAAACCGATACTCTACGCAGCATCATAATCAGTCAGCTACTACAATCATGATTCTGGCTTTTTTATTAATCACACCTTTATGCATAAGGTCTAGAAATTTTTTCTCACCCTCGGAATCCAGCATCAGGTCAGACGTTTTTGACTTGTAGGTAGACACAGCATTGACAACCAACGGCACGGTTGCAACGCGCTTATTTTGCACCGCATCTTTGACGCTAAAATCATAAGCCACAGGCATACTGGAGCGCACCACTTCATAAGGAGTGTCACCATTGGGATAGAGCTTGACACCATGTTGATCTCGTATCCACGGCATGGCTGCTGCATGAAAGGAACGAACTGACGATGCATCAATCACAATACCCGTAAAATCACGAACCTGGCGGTAATTGTTGATCGCACGACCAATGATAACACTGCCAAGGTGATCGCCTTGAGCTTCTAGTACCACTTGCAATTTTTCAGCAAGCTTCAACTGTGATGCACCCTCAATCGCCACAACAGGAATAGGAGAAGCATCTGCAACAGTAATCAGACCCACACGGGTAATTTGCCCCAATAGTCGCTGCATACGCTCAGAAAAGTCCAATTGACTTATTTCAGTACCTGCCACCTCCTTACGAAACTGCTCTTCCGAAATAACCGCTGCAAAAAGGTCCCCGGCAATTGGCATGATGGCAGTCACTTCACAAGAACCATCATCCATCAGATGCTTATTACTCATACGCGCACCTTTGATAATACCTTGGACGGAGGTACGAATCAGATCACTCTCCACCATGGCATCTTTTACCAATGTCATACTATCAACACGCACCCCTTTTGTCGTTTCAAGTAGATTACGCTGAGCAACCACCATCGCCGCCCGACATGCCATGGCATGTGCCTGCGCAGGATTTGTAATTCTATCGGGTGAAACACCGATGCCTGTTGCTGAGATCAGCCCACTCCGCCAATTGATACCCGTTATCGGCTCAGCTGTAGCGACAAGTGGCATTACCATCAAACATATCGGTGCCAAAAAACGTATTAATTTCATTCTGTTCTCCCAAATCATTCAAGCTGCTTTAGTATTTTTGTGGCCAACACGCTTTCCAGCACCGTTCTGCGACAGAATCTATCAATTCAATACCACAATCACACTACCATGCTCCAAAAATCCACTATCAATCAATTTTTTCAGTTTCTTGGCCGCACCACTGCCCAACACCAGCTCCGTTCGCGTTTTGCCCCATGTGCGCAGCGCCTTTAATACAAGTGGCCGCTCACCAATACGAGGGTGTCCTTGTGCTAATAGTAGGTCATTCATAAAAAGTGATATCAGCTTACCACTCTCCTTCGCCTCACGCTGATGTGTGCTATTAGGGTATAGTAAGCCGCCTCTTAGCTGCCGAACCCGTGGAGCCAGCGATGGAATAAAATTAGAACCACGTGCATCAATAATCAGGCCGGTAGCAGCACCCTTAGCAACGCCTTCAGCAGCGCGTTCCGGATGAACCTTCATTAATTTTTCCAGCGCTTCCAGACGGCGATTTACCTTATTGATCTCCGCATGCCAATCTGCCTTAATTTCAACTGGTTTCGCCTCAGCATAAGGAATCAAATCAGGAAACGTTGATATCAACAGTGAGGCCAATTTCATGGCCTGATCAGAATGAAAACTCTGTTTAGCTGTATAAGCACGTTTATAGAGTGTGGAAGCGAGATCACCAGAGAGCGAGATACCAAGCGTAACCCGGCAAGAACCATCCGGTTCAACCGTTTTATCTAGCAGCCGAGCCCCTTTCACAACACCTTGCACACTGCTGCGAATAATATCGCTCTCTACCACAAAATCCTTCACCAGCGTTTTTGCTTCAACTCGAACGCCTTGGGTCGTTTCAAGTAAATTACGCTGTCCATCTACCACGGCCGCCCGGCAGGCCAGCGCACGCTTCTGAGCTTCATATTTAGCCCGTTCAGGAGGCACGCCCACCCCTTCGGCAAAGACTTTACCTGAACTCCAGTTAATCCCTCCTGTGCTACCCCACTCAACCACCTCACCCGGTTTCGCTGCAGCCGCTGTGTTGGCAGCCATGAACAACGCAGCAAGGAGGGTAGCATGTATCACACTTTGAACTGTTTTCATCATCGACTCCCTGAACCTGAATAATCGACATCACCCATAATGGTTGATGCTGATGGTGCAGGTTCCCACTTATTGTGACGCGCATCAATTCTATAAGGTGACATACTTTGAATATGGAAGGGTTTCATGCCTTTGAAACTAGTGCCCGTAAATCGCGGTTGCGCTTTACCCATAATCAAAACGCCACCGGAGCTCGCACCTTCGAGGCGGCAGTTTCGTACCACTGGGCGACTAACACCGGATATTTCCATGGCACTGTAACGGTTGTGAATGAGCGTCGAGTCTGCAATTTCAGGCGCACCAGCAGTGACGGTGATCGCGATAGCGGCACCATCCACAATCAGACCATCAAGCTTGACCGATTTCTCTGTCGAAAGAACCAGCACCTGATTACCGCCGTTGATACGAATCGGTTTTTCACTGGAGCCAAAAGCCTGCAACGCACCAAACACTTTAAGACTGCCTCTAGCTCCTGCATTGATACGAACGCCTGGTTCAATCAATAGTACCGCATTGGGTGTTACTTCAGTAATGCCACTAAGTTGATAGCTATGACCTGAGCGTAATACGCTGATACCTTCAACAGTGGCAGGCAATGTTTCTGGCAGTTCTGTAGCTGAAGCAAGCCTTGCATCCAACAGCAGTTGTGCCGTTATAGTCGCTGATTCAGCCCGATTTGCGGCATGATCAATCGCCACAATGCGGTAATAACGCTTACTAAAAGCCTTGGCAGCCGTATCAATATAACTTACATCTTTGGTTTCTGCTAGTTTGACAAAGGGCCCCTGTGCATGGTCTGACACCATCACTTGATAGGCCACCACATCTTTCTCACTGGCCATATCCCAACTCACGTTCAAACCATTCTGAACCGTTTGAACCTTACTGTTTTTTGGCGCACCCGGTGGCGTGTTATCTATCGTAAGTAGCCCAAGTGGACTAATCCATTCACTCTGCGCACCAGAAGCATCGGCCAGCACACCGACCACCGCTGCACTATCGATATTGTCGCTAGGTGCTACATTATATTTGGCTGTATAAAAACCTGCTTGACCCTCCACTAGGTCAATGGTTTTAAAGCCATCAATACGGGCAAAGCCTTGTCTACCCGGTTCGCCTTCCAGCGCAATGGAGAGGGTATCACCGTATTTGAGTATGCGACCAACACCATCATGCACTATCTGTATGATTTTTGGCCCATTTTTTCCTTTTAGGCGTGCAGGTTCTGGAATTTTCACTATCAGATTACGCCCTAACTCATCAGCGGCACGATACAGGTTGATATTTCCAGCCGTATGATATGCCGCTGCAACTGCATTCATAATCAGTCCAATCGGTGTGGTAGATATGCCACCCGCATGACTTCGCACCACATCTTCACCCTGCCATATCTCTTTGCCTGATCTATCCACCAAACGCAGCCGAACACCCACCGCAACTTGGGCATAGATTCCGAGAAATGTTTTATCGTAATGGGTAATCTCGCCATAAAGCAAACCATCTACACCCAGTGTCGAGGCTAGACTCGCAGCCTGCACCCCATCCAGCTTGGTCGCGTCAGCCAACCCTGCTGCTTGTAAACGCGCATCGACCTCTTTCCAATGCAAGGCGCGATAGTTTTTAGAAGCAAAATGATTAAACATAGTTCGGCGCACAACTTCAAATGCAGCATCCGTTTTGGTTCGATTGATAAAAGGAAGTACAGCCACGCTGTGAGGTAGACCGGTCAGCTGCTTCACCTCACTTTTTTCACTATTGGTATTGATGGCCGGAATCATAACCACTAGATTTTTCGTAGCTCCACCACACGATGAAAGTAGCACCCCCACCATCAACAGTGGCCACAACTTGCTCGAAAATCCACTCCATTTCTTCACCTCAACCATAACACCCTCCCCTTTATTAACTACCGCGCTTGGTACTTCGCCTTAATCGCCAAAGAACTATAGTCGTTCACCCTCATGCCATCGATTCGCGACAGAGTATTGGCCAGATAAGGTGTTTTTTCAGGATAACGTACTTTATAGTGACCCAAACCAAGAGCCGTTAACTCCATCACCCAAGGGTTTCTTTGGATCTGCTCCTGTATCACTTGATCGCGATCGGCATTTGGTATCCCTTTCACCTGAATGTCTATTTGACGGGAAAGGCCATAAATATGATCCATCACTCCATTTGCCATCTCTTCTGTCACCTGTTCTGCAAGGTTTTCCATGGCAATCTGATTCGCCGTCTCTAGCGCCGTTCCCATACCAACCGCTTTAGCTTTACCCGCTTTAAGTATATTGACACGGCCATCACCTGCTTTATTCAGGATCGAATAACTCAAATAGGCAGTCACCCGATAAAGAGGCATAGAGATACCGTAACCAATATCACTTCCTTTTTCAGTCGATATATCATTTGTAACATGGCCGGTAATAACAACATTAGATAACGATTGCGATAGCATTCGACTAACCTGACTATAGTTTCCCCTAGCCATTGCCCTATCGAGTTTAGCAAAATCACCTTTAAAGCCATTCTCCAGGCTCACCACCTCAACACCCTGCTGAATAAGCAGCTCATTCAGAGAGGAGGTGAGTGGGTTTTCTTCGCTATGCTTCTCACGATAATGCCTGTAACTACCGTGCTCACTCTCTCCCTGACTAATGATTTTTTTACTGCTTGAGACTATCAAAGTGGCAACTGTCGTGTTCCTGGCCAACTTATTAACCGCCTCTTCAGCCTTCGCTCTTTCAACACAAACATGAATTTTTACGCGGTAGATCTCACCATCCTCTTTCTCTTGAAGAATTTTATAGCTTTTAATAATTCCGTCTGTTTTTTTAATAATCGTACTATCAATCAATTCGAAATTACTGACCAGATCCTTCGATTTAATATGAACACCGATCGCCTGTTCAATAGCCAGCCATTTTGCTTGAGCCAAAGCCTCAAGTCTTGCTGATCCACGATCGCCGTGAATCAGCAAGCCCTCACCTTGCGTGTTCAGGCAGCT
>JAUZRH010000166.1 GCA_030950555.1 Mariprofundus sp.
CACGAAATTCAGAAAAAAAGGATGAGTATGAAAGCGAAAATTGGATTTATTACTGTGTCAGATCGTGCCAGTCGAGGCGAATATGAGGATTTAGGTGGCCCAGCGATGGTTGCTTGGTGTGAACGGGTTTTAAGCTCTGAATGGGAAGCGGTAAAACGTGTGATTCCGGATGATCAGGCTGGTATAGAAGCCTGTATAAAAGAGTTGGCAGATAATGAGGCTTGCTGCCTGATTGTTACCACTGGCGGTACGGGGCCCGCTGTGCGCGATGTAACACCGGAGGCTACTGAAGCCGTCTGTGAAAAGATGATGCCCGGATTTGGCGAGCTGATGCGGCAGGAGTCATTGAAGTTTGTGCCCACGGCTATCCTCTCTCGCCAGACGGCCGGCATTCGCGGTCACACCTTGATT
Organism: Mariprofundus sp.; assembly: GCA_030950555.1. Classification (GTDB taxonomy): domain Bacteria; phylum Pseudomonadota; class Zetaproteobacteria; order Mariprofundales; family Mariprofundaceae; genus Mariprofundus. The sequence continues at coordinate 412 of JAUZRH010000166.1, forward strand.
GTGAACCTGCCTGGTAAACCTTCTGCTATCGGTGACTGCCTGAATGCAGTATTTCCTGCGGTGCCATACTGCATCGACCTTATTGAAGGCCCTTTCCTGGAAACCCACCAAGAGCAGTGCAAAGCATTCCGGCCAAAAAAAAAGTAATGCTGTCCTAGTTATTTTCTAAAAAAACACCCTGCGACCTACTGCCTTCGGTCTTAGGGTAACACAGCTATAGTGATTCAATGATGAATTGTACGTCCTTCCCGACTGGATCGGGAATCCACATCAAATAAATACGCTGTTGCCTGCCTTTGGGGGTGCGACTTTAGTCGCGCAGCAATATCAGAGCCTTGCGGGACTAAAACCCGCCACCAAAGCATTGCATTCATCCATCATAGCAATACCTGCTTCCAAGTTATGCGTAGGATAAAAGCTTGGATTCAAGGCGTTGAATCTGGCGCATAAGCAAGCCCTGAATGGGCGCGATAGCCTACTGCCTTTAGTAGTAACTGATTCTGCAACGCTGAAGGCGAGGCTTTAGACCCGTATAAATGGATGATTTATTCTCTCCGTGGCCCTTACCTCACAGCTGCAAGATGCCTCTTCATCTTCCGTAAGCCGGATGAATCATGGGCGTTCTTTATTGATTCCCTCACCCCAACCCTCGCCCTGAGGGAGAGGGTTGGGGTGAGGGAATCAACTATTTGGCGAAGCCTTTTCCGTCTTAAGAAAAGCCTTCATGTGTAAATCGGAAAAAGAAGGATGCCGATATTTATCTATTTATTACAGAGCTACTTGCAAAACGCTGAGTGAATGAGTGGCAATCCCACTTCGAGGCCATTTACAGGCTCGAATAAAGGGCATGGTTGTTCCATACGCTGAACATAGCCTGAAAATGCGCCGGAAGAGGGAAGGCAATCGCCGCTCATGGGTTTTGCAAATGGCTCACAGGCTACATTATAATTCAAAAAGCCGCCTTTTGGCGGCGCTTCGTGGGTAATCAGGTAGCAATATGAATCAAGCGCGATAGCATTGAGGCTATGCAGAGTCATCAACAACTTTTCAGCACTCCTGAGGACTGGTATGAAGCAGCACAACTGCGCACGCCAGCGCTGGATCAAACCGCAATCATGCAGCGTCAGGGCGTTGCCGATGCCTATAATAGCAATCATAACATCAGCGATGCTGCTGTGCTTGCAGATCAACAACTCTATATTCAAGGCTATATGGAGATCGAAGAGTATCAAGACTACCTCTTTCTTAAACATAGCCAAGAATAAACCATTCCGATGGCCAAGCCATAAGAGTCGAATTTGTTACTGAGTGGTGTGGAATCTGAGCTATTATTGTATGGCCTGTTGCTGGGCTTATTTGCTGGTGCCTTGGCAGGTTCACTAGCCGGACTAGCAGGGGTCGGCGGCGGATTGATTTACACCCCCCTGTTTTACGCCCTACTCCCGACTGAGGGCTCAACAATGGCACTGTTTGTCTTCACCAGTATGGTCGCCATTACCATTACGGGTCTCTTTTCAACCCGCGCCCATTATCGACTGGGCCATATCCACCACACCATGCTATATCTCCTTTTACCCGGCCTTATATGCGGGGCGGCGCTTGGTTTATGGGGAACGCTGCATATCCCTGCGGTTGTCATCTTATTGGGGTTGGCAACGATTGAAGCATGGGTCGCCTTTGATTATGGTAAAAAAACGGTCTCGGCAAGCAAAGCCTCTCCCCCATTACCCCTCGCATCGCTCCCTATTGGCTACCTTTCCGGCTCGTTTGGCATCGCCGGAGGCACAATGATTGTGCCACTGTTGAGGCGACATATTGCCCTGCGTTTGGCCGTTGGCACATCGGCGGCATGTGGTTTTATCATGGCCGTAGCAGCCACATCGCTGAATCTACTATTCGATTCAAGCTGGTATGAACTACTACAAACACAATGGCCACGCCTAACTGGCATCTGGTTAGGCGTCGCACTGATCACCCCTTGGAGCAGCAACTACGCAGCCCACTACCATGCCGAACTCAATGAAAACCAGCTACATAGCCTATTAAGATTCGTCTTTATGGCACTCGCAGCTGGCGTGCTGCTATCGGTAGCCTGGCTTATGTACACCGCCTAGGAGGCTGTCCGGCTGAGGGGATATACCATGCAGCAAAGGGCGACTCATGCTGCCTTACAGCCTTTAATCAAACACAAAAAATGCGCTTAATGACTCAAACCCTTCATTCAGTCCAAGCCCTCACGCCCTTGCTGTCCAATAAAAAGTTGTTAGTATGATGGTCGGTATTATATTGTACTCGGAGTGCTGAAGCATTCGAAGATATCCCGTCGCACTGCAGAGCTCTCTTTGCTGCAAGCGGCCGGTGATTCTATGAGAGATACAGCGTGAGGGTGCTCCAATACCATATAGGAGGGCAAGCAGTTGAAATGCATCTACATCTTGATGACGATAACCATGGCCGCTTGGTTTTTATCAGCCACGCCTGCCGTAGCACTGGATTTGTCTCGAGAACCTATTCAACCGATCTCCCCACCCCATTCTATTGATCCCCAAAAGGCAGCTCTGGGTAAATCGCTTTTTTTTGATAGGCGCCTGTCGGTAGACCACTCCATCAGCTGTGCTCACTGCCATGAGCTTGAAAGCAAAGGGGGCGCGGATGGGTTAAAGCGCTCATTCGGTGTAGATGGTCGCGAGGGATTGGTCAATTCACCCACCGTATTCAATGCAGCGCTTAATTTTTCTCAATTTTGGGATGGACGTGCTGCAACACTCGAGCAACAGGCTAAAGGACCTATCACCAGCCACCTTGAAATGGCTAACAATTGGCCACAAATCCTCCAACAGCTATCCTCAGATCAAAGCATGATGCAGGCGTTTAATAACGCCTATACTGATGGCATAACAGCAGCCAATATTACCAATGCAATCGCCACCTTCGAGCGCACACTTATCACCCCCGACTCGCGCTTTGATCATTATCTCAAGGGCGATGAATCAGCCATCACTACGGAAGAGAAAAAAGGCTACGCTCTATTTAAAACTTATGGCTGTGTTGCCTGCCATCAGGGTCGCAATGTGGGTGGCAACTTGTATCAAACGCCGGGCGTCATGAATGACTATTTTAAGGATTTTCCCTCAACGGGCAAAGCTGATCTCGGCCGCTTTAATGTGACAGGGGATAAGGCGGACCGCCATCGTTTCAAGGTGCCATCCTTACGTATGGCTGTGCTTACAGCGCCCTATTTCCACGATGGCAGCCAAGCAACACTCTCTGAAACCATTCGCACCATGGCAAAATATCAGTTGGGTCGAAAGATTCCCACGGCAGACATCAACGCCATCATCCGTTTTCTCTACACACTGCCTGGCCGCTGGCAGGGAAAAGCCTTGGAACCCCAGTATCAGCACGAATTGGATGCAGCGACACTTTCAGAAGCCGCCAAAGTTGATCCATTATGAGTAAGCGCGGTCAACAACTATCCCTGCTAGCACTGGTCATCCTCTGCTCCTTCACGGTTATGCAATATATCAGTGTGCGTGCATTTGATCAGGAGAGGGTTCCCCGTGTACATCTTTTAATCCAACAGATATTAGCTGCGGATATACAAATAGAACAAGATATGATGCAGATATACAACCGCTCACTGCTACATTATGACACACTGACCTCACAGAGTTCTTTGCAGACAGCACTATTTCAGCGATTATCAACAACACTTACCACCAGCGGCCTCACAGACCAACTCGTGGCGCTAGAACAGTCAATCAACATTCAACATGAGGCTATCGATGATTTTAAATCCAGCATTGGCATACTGGTTAATTCTGAGAGATATCTACCTGAACTCGCTGAGCAACTGACAGCAGAACACCCAGCCCAAGCCGCAATACTGCACGAGATAAGTTTAAACATGATGCGCTGGATAGCCATACCCGACACCGTTCAAAAGGATGTCATTCAACAAAAAATATCAGCCATTAAGAAATTTGGCTTTCCGATACTGGCACGCCATGCAAATCTGGTATTTACTCGCTTAGAAGATAGCAGAGATGCCATTGATAGAGCCGTCAACTGTGGTACTCCCGAGAATGCCCACATCCTATTGCAAAAATTTGATGACATCGAAGCAACAAAGACACAGCAATATTATCAACAACGAACATGGCTAGTGAACCTAGTGCTGTTATTGATTGTAGGGCTGGCCTGGTTGGCATGGCGGCACTATCGCGACGCCCTACGTATCTTGTCCGACAGCCAGATGCAGCAAGGCCTAAATAAACTACTGACGATTGCTATAGCTGAAGAGATATTGAGCGAGCGCTTGCAACAAGGGCTTGCAGCAATCATGGCTCAAAAGTGGCTGGGAACGGAGGCACGCGGTGCGCTGTTTCTGATTAACAAAGAACAACTAGAGATAGCTGCCAGCACTCATCTAGGCAACCTCAGTAGCATCTGTGACATCGTGCCGTTGACTGAGTGTTTATGCTGCACGACAGCCCTGAGTGAGCAAGCAACATCAACCTCTCAAGCGCCATGTCAGCATAGCTGCCCGCTGACGGATATGGCAGATCACACCCACTACAGCATACCGTTAAGCGTCGATAAGCGCGCCGTTGGTTTGCTCAATATCTATTTGCCCAAAACTCAGCAACTATCAGATGCCGAGCACACATTTCTGAACTCTTCATCCAACATTCTCGCCCAGATGGTCGCCAAACATGCGGCACAAGCAACCATGCAAAAATTGGAACTCGCCATTGAGCAGATTCCGGATGCAATTTTCATCACTGACCCGCAAGGCATCGTTATTTATGCTAATCCACAATGTGAACGGGTTTATGACATACCTTTGTCGTCGATATGTGGCTCCCCTGCTGCCCGCCTGCGCGGAGGACAACTCGGTGATGCGATGTATCAAAAGATTATCTCCACCATGCATGCAGGAAAATCTTGGAAGGGCGAAATAACCCTGACCGACACACAACAATCCCAGCGGGTGATGCGCCGCATCGTGGCACCTATGATGGAAGCGAACAAGGTGCGTTGGCATGTATGCGTGGATCATGACATCACAATAGAGCGCACGATACAGAACAAAAGCGAACACAGCCAGCGCCTAGAGAGTCTTGGCGTATTAGCAGGCGGTATCGCACACGATTTTAACAATCTTCTCACCGCTATTATGGGCAATGCAGCCATGGCCGAACTCAGGGCACTAAAAAAGCCACAGGATACGCAGCGATACCTGAGCAATATCGTAAGCTCCAGTGAAAAAGCCGCCGAATTATGCAAGCAGATGCTGGCCTATGCCGGCGTAGGAAGCTTTATTCTCAAAACCATAGACCTCTCTGTTATGGCCCAAGAGATATCCACGCTACTGCAAGTATCCATTGGGAAAGGCGTGCTGCTGAAATATCACTTAACCGAGAACCTTCCCACGGTGCAAGGCGATGTTGCCCAGATACAGCAAATTATTATGAATCTGGTGACCAATGCCTCCGATGCTATCGGCGATAAGCATGGCGTCATCTCTATCTCTACCGGCTTGATAGAGGCTGACCACGCGTATCTACTTAGCACCAGCCTAGATGACCATCTTCCTACAGGACAATATGTTTTTCTAGAGATCAGTGACACCGGTTGCGGCATGGACAAAGCAACGCAGGCAAGACTATTTGAACCTTTTTTCAGCACCAAAAGCACTGGCCACGGCTTGGGCATGAGTGCTGCACTCGGCATCATTCGCAGCCATCAAGGAGCCATCAAGCTCTACTCAGAACCGGGCAAAGGAAGCTGTTTTAAGGTACTGTTCCCCACCTCCGAAAAGAGTGAACCACTTGCCACCGTAGCGCCGGCAGCAAGCGATACCTGTGGGGGCGGCACCATCCTGGTAGTCGATGACGATGAAGCCATCCGTGAGACTGCTGCCATGATGTTAGAAGCGATAGGATTTAAAACCATGCTAGCCGTGGATGGGTTGGATGCTATCGCTGTTTATAACAAGCATCAGGATAAAATCCTCGCGGTACTGCTCGATATGACCATGCCGAAGATGGATGGGAAGAGCTGCTTCACCGAACTTAAGCGCATCAACCCGGAGGTCAAGGTGGTACTCTCTAGCGGCTATAATGAGCAGGAGGCAACCGATCGTTTTGCCGGTCAGGGGCTGGCGGGTTTTATCCAAAAGCCCTATCTACCCGATGCGCTGAAAACAACCATGCGTCAAGCCCTCTGCATGGCAGCGTGAACGCTAATGATCCAGAAACGTGTAACCTCATTTTCCATTGAGCCGGAATTGTTACGCCTGCTTTTCGCTCAGGCACCACCCTCCTTTGCAGCATCCACCATCGGCGCAGTTGTTTTGGCATTTGTCCTTTGGGACGTTGTTAACCATGGCATGTTGGGCGCATGGCTGTTGCTGATGATTGCCGTCAACGGCATGCGTTTCCTGCTTGCCTACCGGTTTAGATATACACTGGATACGCCGCTGCTAAGCCCGCGCTGGCATCAACTTTTCGCCCTTAGCACAGCTTGCATCGGGGCGATTTGGGGCATGGGTGCTGTACTATTTATGCAGCAGGTTGAACTCCCCTATCAGATGTTTATTGCCTTGATGATCGTCGGCATGGTGGCAGGCGCTATTGCCAGCTATACCCCATCCATCATTGTTTACAGTGTCTTTGTCCTGCCCGTGATGTTGCCGTCCGGTCTATGGCTGTTATTTCAGGGCAGCAAGATAGACTTGGCCATGGGCATCATGGGGCTGCTATTTACCCTCGTGATGTGGATCATTGCGCGCCAGCAACATCAAACGCTGGTAGAGAACATGGGGCTGCAATCTGAAAAAGAGGAGCTGATCAAACAGTTACAGCACAGCACACTGCGCCATGTAAGAGCCCAGCAACTTGCCCGATTGGGCCACTGGGAACTCGATCTGATAAAGAATACGCTGCTCTGGTCGGATGAAGTTTACCGCATATTCGAGATCGACCCGAAACAGCTAGGGCAGTCGTATGAGGCTTTTCTGGAAGCTATTCATCCGGATGACCGCGCCATTGTGGACAAGGCTTACACGACTTCGTTGCAAGCACATGCGGCTTATGACATTGAACACCGCCTGCTCTTCCCCGATGGTCGCATCAAATGGGTACATGAGACCTGTGAATCTGAATATACCGTGGATGGGACGCCTATTCGCTCCATTGGCTCCGTTCAGGATATTACCGAGCGCATTACCTTTGAAGAAGAGAGGGAACAAATGCAGGTCCAGGTAGAGCACATGCAGCGACTGGAATCCTTGGGCGTGCTGGCCGGCGGTATTGCCCACGATTTCAATAACATTCTCACCGCCATTATGTGCAATGCGGCCATGGCTGAACGCAAGGCACTCACCAGCCCGCAGGATACGCAGCGATACTTGGGGAATATCGTGGCTTCTAGTGGAAAGGCTGCTGAGCTGTGCAAACAGATGCTGGCCTATTCGGGCAAGGGTCAGTTCGTACTCAAAACCATCGATCTTTCCAGCATGGTGAAGGAGATCACCAAACTACTTGAGATATCCATCGGCAAGAATGTGGTAATGAAATACCACCTAAGCGAGCATCAACCCGTCGTTGAGGTCGATGTGGCGCAAATACAGCAGGTGATCATGAACCTGGTGATCAATGCTTCCGATGCCATTGGAGAAAAGAGCGGTGTGATCTCCATCTCCACAGGCGTTATGCAGGCCGATTGTACCTACTTGGCCGCTACCAGCCTAGATGATTCCCTGCCTGAAGGGCGCTATGTCTATCTGGAGGTAAGCGACACCGGTTGCGGCATGGATAAGGAAACGCAAACCAAACTGTTTGAGCCATTCTTCACCACCAAAATCACCGGCCATGGCTTAGGCATGAGTGCTGTACTCGGCATCGTGCGCGGCCATCAGGGGGCGATCAAACTCTATTCAAAATTAGGCAAGGGAAGCTCCTTTAAGTTCCTGTTACCAATATCCTGTCAACCAGTGGAAGCCATCGCAGAACAAACCACACCGGGTGATGACTGGCGCGGCGCGGGCACCGTACTGATCGTCGATGACGAAGAGACCATCCGCGAGACGGCCGTCATGATGCTAGAGGAGATGGGCTTTACCACCTTGTGTACTGTGGACGGAGAAGATGGCGTGCGGGTCTATCGTGAACATCAAAGCGAGATCGTAGCTGTACTGATGGACATGACCATGCCAAAGATGGATGGAAAGGCATGTTTTACGGAACTCAGACGCATCAACAAACATGTCAAAGTAGTACTGTCCAGCGGCTACAATGAGCAGGAGGCCATCAGTCGTTTTAACGGTCAGGGGCTGGCGGGTTTTATCCAAAAGCCCTATCTACCCGATAAACTCATCGATATCATGTATACAACAACAAGCTCAAACGACGCCCACTTGCAGTGACCTAAGGGCCTCGGAAAGAATAAAGTGTCCCAAGCTGCGCAGGATAGAAGTTCCTCTTCAAGGCGAAGGGTTTGGTGCATA
>JAUZRH010000167.1 GCA_030950555.1 Mariprofundus sp.
CATCCACGTACTGGTCTATAAGCTCGCCTTCTACGTTGCAGAAACAGTTACATAGGCCCAGCTATGCGCCTGTTTCTGCGCCTTGAATCCAACAACTATCCTGCGCACCTTTTGGATGTTTTATTATTTCCGAGGCCCTTACGCCCTAATCGACAAACGGGCCATGCTGGTGAATAGGCTCATGGTAAGGCTTGCCGAAACACCACATCAGCCGCACGCCCTGTTGGCTTTCTAAATCAATGGGCGACTCATCTTCAATAAATGCGGCTTCGCCACAGCTGAGCTGTTTGCCATTTAGATTGGTGTAGCCTTCCACAGCATAGATGAATCCACGAAACCCGGAAGGCAGGGTGCGCTGCAGCGTAGTGTCGCGATCCATGCGGATTTCGAGATACTCGACATCTGTATGTAGTGAAATAGCGCCGGATTTACCAACGATGGTGCGGATGCTTACTCCATCCGCACTGGATTCCGAAATGTCATTGGATTGTACCTGCTGATAGGCAGGGTCAATTGATTTCAGACGCCCGGGAAGATTGATCCACAGCTGGATGCCATGGGCGCGACCATCTGGAAACTCCGAATGTACAAGGCCACGGCCAGCAGTGAATCGTTGTGCACCACCACCATGTATGGTGCCGACATTAGCCAAATTATCGGCATGGTTCATGCCGCCATCAAACAGATAGGTGATGGCTTCAAAACCACGATGCGGGTGATCGGGGAAACCGCTGCCGCTGATATCAAAGTGATCCCACAGCACGAACGGATCAAAATTGCGTAATCCGGCGACCGGCATCAGTCGTTTGACAGTGATGCCATCGCCTTCTGGCACTGTAACAGCTGCATGAAAGGTAATGCTCATGATTTATTCCTTAGGCCAGCGTAAGGGATGCCGGAGAGGTCGCTGATCTCTTTTTTCCAGCTGCTCAGGTCATTGATATTGAACTGGTTCAGATGATCGTGGCCACAGGCACGGGCCATTACCTGCATCAACTCGGTTGAAGCGGCGAAGTATCGTTGTAGACGTTGGGAGGCCAGTTCAATATCCAGCCGTTGCCGTAGCTCTTCTTTCTGGGTGGCAATGCCAGACGGGCAGTTGTTGCTGTTGCACATTCTGGCTGCCACGCAACCAATAGCCTGCATAGCCGAATTCGCCACAGCGATTCCATCAGCACCCAGGGCCATAGCCTTGATGAAATCTGGAGCCAGCCGCAAGCCACCTGTGACAATCAAGGTGACGCGGCCGCTTGCTCCCTGCTGATCCAGATAAGCTCGGGCTCTGGCCAGAGCTGGGATGGTAGGCACGCTGATATGATCCCTGAACAGGGTAGGGGCAGCACCGGTTCCGCCACCGCGCCCATCCAGGATGATATAATCAGCACTCGCATCGAGTGCAAACTGAATATCCTTTTCAATATGATTGGCACTGAGTTTGAAGCCAATGGGAATGCCGCCACTGACCTCTCGAACCCTATCAGCAAAGTGTTTGAAATCGTTAACTGTAGATAGCTCTTTGAATGCTGGTGGTGATATAGCTGGCTCCCCTTCGGGGATGCCTCGCACTTGTGAAATTCTGCCGATATTTTTGTTGCCGGGCAGGTGCCCGCCGGTACCAGTTTTGGCACCCTGCCCACCTTTGAAGTGAAAGGCCTGAACTTTAGATAGAAGCGCTTCCCTGAATCCAAACTCAGCACTGGCCAATTCATAAAAATAACGAGAATTCGCAGCCTGTTCTTCAGGCAGCATGCCACCTTCTCCGGAGCAGATGCCTGTGCCAGCCAATTCGGCGCCTTTGGCCATGGCTGTTTTCGCCTCTTCAGACAAAGAACCAAAACTCATGTCCGATACAAACAGTGGAATATTTAGTTGTAGCGGTCTCTTGGCTTCAGGCCCAACTATCAGCTCTGTTCCTACCGGATGATCTTCCATGAGCGGTTTGATGTGCATTTGGGCGGCCAAAATCTGAATATCATCCCAGTGTGGTAGCAGGTGTCGCGGTACGCCCATGGACGTCATTGGACCGTGGTGACCGAGTTTGGATAGGCCCTCGTTGGCCAGTTGGTGAATCAAAGCAACGGTGGGCTCCTCCACTGTAGGGATAGCCGTTGGGGTATCACCTTTTCCGGCTTTTACACCTGGACCTACCTTACCCACCTGCGCGTCAGAAAACTGCTTGTGCGAGCCATCGCAAAAGGGTGTGCTACCAGTGTGCTTGCAGGCGCATAACCAGGCTTGCTGATTTTTATCAGATACAATGACTCGTGGTTTGAATGTTGTTCCAACATGCGAGCCATCGCAAAACGGTTGGCTTTTTGATCTACCGCAAGTACAGAAATGATATTCTTCGCCTTTACTTAAATGAACCTGTACGGGTTTGTTGTCGGCAATGATTGGTTTGTCCATTGATTACTCCTGATTGGATGTGAGGCTGCCCCGATCATGGGGTGCACTGAAATCCTGCTGCGGACCTTTGGGTACAATACGGGTTGGGTTGATTGATGCGTGAGAGTAATAATAGTGCTCTTTGATATGATCAAAGCTCACTGTTTCAGTGATACCCGGCTGCTGATAGAGATCGCGTAGGTAGTTCGATAGATTCGGCATATCAGCGATGCGGTTGCGATTGCATTTGAAATGGCCAACATAAACTGCATCGAAACGGATCAAGGTAGTGAACAGGCGCCAGTCTGCCTCGGTGATCTGGTTGCCAACCAGATAACGTTGCCGTGAAAGTCGTAACTCCACTTCATCGAGGGCCGCAAACAGGTTATCAAAGGCCTCTTCATAGGCATCCTGTGTCGTGGCAAAACCGCATTTATAGACGCCGTTGTTGATGCTGTCGTAGACAAAGGTGTTGATCTCATCAATCTCTGATCGAAGGGCTTGAGGATAATAGTCATCCCTATTGTTGGTCAGATCATTAAAGGCTGAATTAAAGATGCGGATAATCTCGGCCGATTCGTTGCACACCACCGTATGCTGCTGTTTGTCCCATAGGATAGGTACGGTCACGCGTCCCGAATAGTGGGAGCGTGCTTTGGCATAAAGCTCAAATGCATGGGTGAACCCATACACTGGCTCTGGCTTAGCGAATTGCCAGCCCTGATCAAGCATGTGCGGCTGCACGATGGTGACCGGAATAATCTTCTCCAGCCCTTTAAGCTTGCGGAAGATTAGTGCCCGATGCGCCCATGGACAGGCCAGTGATACATAGAGGTGATAACGACCTGCCTCAGCAGGGAAATCGTTCTCGCCTGTTTTATTGGAATCAAACTTGCAAAGGAATTTAGATTCGACGCGATGGAATTTTCCATCCTTGGCGGCCCAGCGTCCATCATCTGTTTCCCAGATGCCATCAATCATTATACCCATAATATTACCCCAAAAGTGATCGCCTGCAACATAGGTTTCCGGTCGTAACCGCCGTTGGCGATGCTGTTGGGTGCTCTATTGCGACTCATCGGTGCTATCAGCATGCGATGATGTCATGTATGATCAGTCAATGCTATACTGGGAAACAGGTTCTTTCTCATGATTTCTCATCTGCCTGCCAGGATGTATTCCACGAGGTGAAAGCGATCTCAGACAGGGGTTTTCTTTTGCGTTCGCCCATTTCAATGGCGCTGTAGTGTTCGGGTAGCGATGCGGCTTTACCCTGATAGCCCAGTGCGGTGACACTCATTAGTGCAAAGTCATCGGGGATGGCGAAAGCCTGCTGCGCCGCTTCGGAGGAGAAGCCACCCATGGGATGGCTGATCAGGCCTTCGTCCACGGCCTGTAGCGAAAGTGCCATCATCGCTTGTCCTGTGTCATATTGGGCCCAGCGGTTCGGGTTAGCATTGTGAGCAAATGCCTGTGATGCACAGGCCAGAATCAACACCGGTGCATTTTTAGCCCAAACCCGATTACCTTCTACAAGAGCCTCAAGTAGTTTCTGCCAGCCGTCCGGGTTGTTTGATTTGTCGGCCACAATAAAGCGCCATGGCTCCTCGCCAAAGCAGGAAGAAGACCAGCGCGCAGCCTCCAAACATGCGGCCAGTTTTGTGCTATCGATGAGGCGGTTCTCATCAAAGGCGCGCGGACTCCAGCGACCTGAAATAATGGGGTGAACTGCCGCTTCTGGATTTGTTTGTTTCTGACTCATGGAACCTCCTGAATTTAGATGTATATAGTGATTCAAGCTTGTACTGTCTTTTCTCGTCATTTCCGCGAAGAGCCTGCCCTCGCGAAGGCGTGGAAATCTATAGTTATCCATCATATTCTTCACCAAATAGATTCCCGATCAGGTCGGAAATGACGGACAATGCATGCTTGAATCACTATAGTGCATCATAGCCCTTTGTTTTAAGGGTAAGGTGAGTGCCATCGCAAAAAGGGGCATTTCCCGTGCGTTTGCATTGGCAAAGAGCTACGCTCTGTTTCTCTTTAACTTCAAAAGCTTTAGGGGTGAATTTGCTACCTGCGTGTGAGCCATCACAGAATGGCTGATTGGCAGATTTTTCACATGCACACCAATAGTAGGTGCCGGGTTCAAGCTCTAAAACTGTAGGTTCTTTTGGGCATCCTTCATTTCTCGGCTTACACATTAAGGCTTTTCTTAAGACGGAAAAGGCTTCGCTAAATAGTCGATTCCCTCACCCCAACCCTCTCCCGGAGGGAGAGGGTTGGGGTGAGGGCGCAAATGCACTGTGACGTGAGCAATACCCTCGCCCGCCGGGAGAGGGCTTGGGTGAGGGGATCAATAAAAAACGCCCATGATTAAAATAGCTTACGGAAGATGCGGAGATATCTTTCAGCTGCGAGGTAAGGGCCACGAAAAGCATAAAGTATCCAGATTATGCGCAGGATAGTCGTTGGATTCAAGGCGCCAAATCAAGCGCATAAGTAAGCCCTGAATGGGCGCGATAGCCTACTGCCTTTAGTAGTCACTCTGTGGCAACACAGAATGCGGACTTATAGACCAGCACGTGGATGATTTATTCTTTCCGCGGCCCTTACGTCACAGTGCATTTGAAAGCTGAGGCTCTTGCTCCCTCCGGGAGAGGGTTGGGGTGAGGAAATCGACTATTTGGCGAAGCCTTTTCCGTCTTAAGAAAAGCCTTAATGTGTAAACCGGAAAATGAAGGATGCCCAGAATTGGATGATTTATTCTTTCCGCGGCCCTAAGTTGCCGTATTTTTGGCATCCTTCATTTCCCAGCTTACACATTAAGGCTTTTCTTAAGACGGAAAAGGCTTCGCTAAATAGTTGATTCCCTCACCCCAACCCTCTCCCTCAGGGAGAGGGCTTGGGTGAGGGGATCAATAAAAAACGCCCATGATTAAAATAGCTTACGGAAGATGCGGAGATATCTTTCAGCTGCGAGGTAAGGGCCACGAAAAGCATAAAGTATCCAGATTATGCGC
>JAUZRH010000168.1 GCA_030950555.1 Mariprofundus sp.
GTGAAGGATGCCCTTGAATCACTATATTTGCCTCAAATAGGGTGTAGTCCAAGGCAATCCCGCTTTCCCTCTCCACGGTCTCCATTCCCGGACCGCCTCCTAGGCTAATGGCCACGGAAACAAACAATAATCCCATTCTGCGTTGCCGTATCAGTCTTTTATTTGAAGAGATACCTATCGCGCCCATTCAGCGCTTGCTTATGCGTCAAACAGTGCGCCTTGAACTCGAGCTCTTATCCTTCGCAGTGTGGAATACTTATTTGTTTCCGCAGCCCTAAAGCCCTGCCTCCGATTTTCTGCAAAAAAACTGGAACATCGAGCTTAAATGAGTGTGGCCAATAGCTCATTAAAGCGAGCACTAGGACGCATTGCGGCTTCCAATTTTTTGGCATCTGGATGGTAGTAACCACCTAAATCGACGGCTGCACCCTGGGCGCTGTTAAGTTCATCAACAATGATTTTTTCAGATTCTTCTAGCTGCTTGGCCAGAGCTGTAAACTGCTCCTTTAACGCTGTATCGCTATTTTGCTCTGCTAGTGCTTGGGCCCAGTACATTGTTAGGTAAAAATGGGAACCACGATTGTCTAACTCATGAACCTTGCGCGATGGGGACCTATCCATAGCTAAAAATTGTCCATTCGCTTGATGTAAACAGCGTGCTAAGATTTCTACCTTGCTATTATCACTTTTGCTAGCTAATTCCTCGAGTGATACAGCTAGGGCTAAGAACTCTCCCAGCGAGTCCCACCTTAGATGTCCCTCTGTTAAGAATTGCTGAACATGTTTTGGTGCTGAGCCACCGGCTCCCGTTTCAAATAGTCCACCTCCAGCCAGTAGCGGCACAATGGAGAGCATCTTGGCGCTGGTTCCAAGTTCTAAAATTGGAAAAAGATCGGTCAGATAGTCGCGCAATATATTGCCGGTAACTGAAATAGTGTTTTGCCCCTCTTTTACCCGGTAGAGCGCGTGCAATATCGCTTGGTCAGGCTCCATGATTTCAATGTCTAGGCCACTGGTGTCAAAATCCTTCAGATATGTTGTTACTTTTTTAATAAGGTTTGCATCGTGAGGACGATTTGGGTCGAGCCAAAAAACAGCTGGATTACCGGTAGTTTTGGCACGATTGACAGCCAATTTTACCCAATCCCGAATAGGCTCATCCTTGGTTTGGCACATGCGCCATATATCACCTTTTTCCACAGTATGTTTGATAACTACATTTCTAAATTCATCCATCACACGAACAACGCCATCCGCAGGGATTAAGAATGTCTTATCATGGGAGCCATACTCTTCAGCTTTTTGAGCCATCAAACCTACGTTAGCGACATTGCCCATGGTGGTAGGATCAAAAGCACCATGCTCTTTGCAGAAAGAGATCGTCTGCTGGTATAGTCCAGCATAACTACGGTCAGGAATCATCGCTTTTGTATCATGCAGCTTGCCATCACGTCCCCACATCTTGCCAGAGCTGCGGATAGCAGCAGGCATGGAGGCATCGATGATGACATTGCTAGGGACATGTAAATTTGTGATACCCTTGTCAGAGTCGACCATCGCTAATTCAGGATTTCTTTGATACACGGCTTGAATATCGCTATCGATCTGCTCTCGCTGGGCTGTGGGTAAGGTGGAAATCTTATCATAGAGGTCACTCATGCCATTATTTGCATCGATACCCAACGCTTCAAAAAGGCTTGCGTATTTAGTGAATATATCTTTGTAATAAACACTTACAGCATGACCAAACATAATAGGATCTGAGATTTTCATCATCGTTGCTTTCAGATGTAGCGATAGCAATACGCCGCTATATTTGGCCTCTTCAATCTGCGTTGCATAAAAGGCGCGTAACGCCTTGTGACTCATGACTGAGGCATCAATAACCTCGCCCGCAAGGAGTTTAGTCCGCTCTTTCAAGGTGATCATTTTGCCATTACAATCGAGTAGCTCAATGGTGACGTAGCCATCAGCTTTGATGACGGTAGATTTTTCACTACTATAAAAGTCACCATCACTCATATGGACGACATTTGTTTTTGAATCACTACGCCATGCACCCATGCTATGGGGGTGCTCTTTGGCATACTGTTTCACAGCGTCAGCGACACGTCGATCGGAGTTTCCTTCACGCAACACGGGGTTAACAGCGCTACCAAGCAGTTTGGCATAGCGTGTTTTTATTTTTTCCTCAGCTGCAGATTGTGGGTTTTCCGGGTAAGATGGAATATCAAAACCATGTGTTTGCAGCTCCTTAATAGCCTCATGCAGTTGCGGGATGGAAGCACTGATATTTGGTAACTTGATGATATTGGCTTCGGCATTTTTGGTGAGTTCAGCCAGTTCAGCCAGTGCATCCTCTTGGCGTTGATGTTCGTTTAGTTTTTCCGGAAAGTTAGCAATGATTCGGGAGGCAAGTGAGATATCCTTGCTCTCTACCATAACACCAGCGGTGTGGGTAAATGCTTGAATAATCGGAAAAAATGAACAGGTGGCCAGAGCAGGAGCCTCATCTGTTTTTGTGTAGATGATTGAAAGAGCCTTTGTTGTCATATCGCTATCCTTTGAAAGGTTGATAGGCGAGAACTTAACAGCATTGGCATAATCTTAGAAGGGATTATCTTCTAGTGATCGTTAAAAACACTCATCACTGATGCATAGCGCGCATTAGCAGAGGCTTAATTCTGATTTTTCATGTCGTTTAACATCAAGCAGTTGAAGCTTGTCGGGGGAAAATGCGACGCTAAGCAATGAATCACTTACGGGACCTATCTCATCGAGTTGCAAACCATCGATGGCAAACGATTCTAACCAATTGGTTGTGCGATCTACGGGCTGGGGTCGATTGATAAAGTAGCCTTGAATGCGGTCACATCCCATGGCCGTAAGCTTATCCCAATCGTTTCTTGTTTCTACGCCTTCGGCGATCACACGCAAACCCATATTGTGCGCCATATTGATCACTGTGCGAACAATAATTTCGTCATTTTTATGCTCGTGCATACCCAATATAAAGGAACGATCGATTTTCAATTCATCTACTTGTAGATGTTTCAGATAAGCCAGTGATGAGTGGCCCGTACCAAAATCATCAATAGACACATCCACATGTAATTTATCCAGTTCTATTAATACCTTGGAAGCTTGATGTGAGTCAACCATAATCATGCTCTCAGTGATTTCTACAACCAGTAGATAATCAGGTAGTTGATATTTGTTGAGGCACGCTTTTACCCGCTCAATAATATCACTCTCCTGCAGGCAGAGTGCCGAAAAATTAACGCTTACTTTTATCTTAAGGCCAGCCCTAAACCATGCGGCGCACTGCTTAACGGCTGTCTCAAGTACCCACCATGTCATAGGGATAATCAGCCCAGACTTTTCAGCCATAGGAATAAATTGGTCGGGATAGATCATGCCTTTTTCAGAATGAGGCCAGCGTATTAGAGCTTCTAGTGATGGTGGCCCATTATCATTGCATAGTACCTGTGGTTGATAATAAAGCTCAAGGGCATCGTTATTGATGGCATGTTTTAATTGATTATAGAGTGAAAGCTGTTCTAGATTGGTTTTGTCTTGTTGCACATCGTAGAGGCTTTTTTCCAGATTGCTCTTTTTAGCATGCATCATCGCCACATCTGCTCTCATTAAAAGGGTGCCGATGTTTTCACTATGTTTGGGGAATTCGGCAATACCGACAGCTGCATCAATAGATAGAATATGATGTTTTAGGCTAAAAGGTTTGCTTAGTTGGCAGAGGATTTTATCAGTCACGACCTGAGTCTGAGTGGATGTATTCTCGAAGAGAAAAACAGCAAACTCATCACCGCCCATTTTTGCCAGAGTATCAGACTTACGTAGACATTGTTTTATCCGTCGGCCGACCTCATGTAGCATCATATCACCAATATGGTGTCCTAATGTGTCGTTGATATTTTTGAATGCATTCAATCCAATCATCATAAGGCTGCAAGGTAGTTGTTGTCGTGAGGCAATTTGCAGAGAGTGTGTGGTCCGTATTGACAGCATGTTTCTATTGCCTAAGCCTGTTACGCCATCATGTAAGGCGTCGTGTTTTATTTTCTTGGCTTTTCGTTTAATTTTTTTAGTGAGTAGGGTGTTTTGCTTTGTTAATTTATGGCACTGCTGCTGTAGTATGGAAAATTTTTCCTGCATATACTGTAGCTCACGGGCTTGGGTGAGGGTGGCGATGGATTCGTGTCGTTCATGAATAAATTGCGCATCAGGAATTACCTTTGTTGTGTTGTGATTTCCTTGTAGATCTACTGTAGGCATCCATAGCTCCTCTATAACCTAGATCATTCATGCGTTGCTCGTTCGTGTTAAGGCTACTGACTGCATCAATAGATTTATCATCCCATCGACTCATAAGTTTCTAAGTTAATATATAATAACCCCATTCAACATGTTTAATATGACAAGCGTGTGTCTTATGCAATATTTGTTATTTTCAAACGAAATACTGAACGACAATATGTAGATGTTGTTCTACTATTTTAATAGCTGTCCTTGATCGGGTGTCTGACCTCAAGGGTTTTGGGGGTGGAACTTTAGTCCCGCAAGACTTTGGTGTTGTTATGCGACTAACGTCGCTTGAGCAAAATAATAAGATGGGGATCAGAGCTTGTTCCGCGCACCGCCACCATGACGTAAGCTGTTGTAATCCTGGTTGTCCCATCTTAAAGGGGGTGCCGCTAAAATACTCTGTTTTACCCCAATTGCCATAGGCTCCCACCCTATGCCTTACAGACATGATGAGTGATAGACTCCCTGACCTTGTCGTCATTCTATTGCAGTTGAGCGTCATTCCCGAAGGTTTAATCGGGAATCCATTTCTAAAAAAATGCTCTGTTTGACTCGATATCCATAGGCTCCCGCCCTATGTCTTTACGTCCATGACGGGCGTAATACTTAAATCAAGATGCTATTATGCGAAGAGGGAAGTGTTGTTGCATCCAAAAAGAGAGGGGTATTTAAACCCTCATTTCGAGGCTATTTTGACAGCTTAACTTTAGCCCAGCAAGACCTTGCTGTTGATGCGTGACAAAAGTCGATCCCTCCCCTTAAAAAAGGCATAGCGATGTTACTCTTTGATCGGTGTGACAGGCGAAATTGACAATCAGAAAGTGCGTTAATTTTGAAGTTAATTTCCGATTCAACTTTTGGAAATGACGGGCAGTGAGTGTGGCAATTTGCAACAGATAATACTTATTTTTTTATAGTTGGCTTGTTAAATTATCGAAAATAGTCATCCTACGCCAAAATAATATAGGTGGTATATAATCATGAGCACAAAGAAAGTTACGAAAAAACGTTTGTTGGAAATGGCTTCTGAGTTGGGTATCAAAAATGCAGCAAAATTAAACAAGACCGCATTGATTCATGAAATTCAGATTACTGAAGGCAATATAGCTTGTTATCAGAAAGTTGTTGATTGTTCAGTGAGCCCATGCCTCTATCGCGCAGAGTGCCAGTAAACTAAATAGATCATAACCTAAGGTTTATCGGTGGTATAATAAAGCACTGCCTGACATAGCGTCAGGTGGTGTTTTTTTTGTTCAGTAGCACTGTGGCTGTGCTTTTATGGGTAATCAGGTGGATATTGAGCCACTTGTAAAACCCATGAGCGGCGATTAACTTCTCCACTCCGGCGGATTTCCAAGCTGCGTTCAGTATATGGAATCACCATACCCTTTATTTCAGCCTGAGCTGCACTCGAAGTGGAATTGTCACTCATCCACCCAGAGTTTTGCAAGTAGCTCTATTGTACTCATCGTTCGCTCAATTGATGACCTGATTACCCATGAACCTCAGCCATTTCAATAATCAAGCTCAAACATGCTATGATGACAATCAAGTATATTGGCGCCTCGATCCTTTTGAGAGCTTCAGATACTGAATTTTGAATGAACAAATGAAATATTAGCCACCGATAGCCCAGGGCAGCTTCTCTGCCGCAAGCGGCATTCACCTTGTCCCACGACTACCACGAATTACCGTATGATTATTGCCTTATCCTCGATGTTCCAGTTTTGTAGTGGAAAATCGAAGGGCGTGCTTGAATTCAGCTAGTTTATGTTCAAAACGCAACTAAAACCATAGCTTCGACTCTTCACGGCATCCATAAAACAGTCAAAGACTTTCCACCACAGAGTTACGAAGGGCACGAAAATAATCATTATCATAAATATCCATGTTCAACTAACAGCGTATCCTATCGCCTGGGGAAGGAAGGCTTAAAGTAAAGACTTTTCAATTAGGTATTAGGGCGTGGGTCTTTAGGGTCACGGAAAGAATAAAGTATCCAGGTTATGCGCAGGATAGTTGTTGGATTCAAGGCGCCAAATCAAGCGCATAAGCAAGCCCTGAATGGGCGCGATAGCCTACTGCCTTTAGTCGTAACTCTGTGGCAACGCAGAATGCGGA
>JAUZRH010000169.1 GCA_030950555.1 Mariprofundus sp.
GGGGCTTCGCGCTCTCTATCCTGATCGGGCTATGTATAGCTGGTGGGATTACCGCAGTAGTGGCTTTCGCCGTGGCTGGGGACTTCGCATCGATCACCTGTTGCTCTCAGACAGCTTGAAAGTGCAAGCCGGTGATATTGATATTGCTTATTGTGGACTAGAACGACCAAGTGATCATGCACCTGTCTGGCTGCAAATAGAATAAGCAAATGCATATAGTGATTCAAGTTTAAAGATGCCTTTTCTAGTTATTTCCGATCTGGTCGCGAATGACGTACAATCCATGCTGTTGACTCCAAACAGAGCGTTTTGTTTGATATGGATTCCCGATGCAAGCCTCGGAAATGACGGGCGAGCGTTCTTTTGATATGAATTCCTGATGCGACCCTCGGGAATGGCGGTCGGGTGTTTTTTTCTCGCTAGTTCCGTGAAGTTGAGAATCAACTTCAGACAAAAACTTACCGAAAAGATAGCCACGAATACACACTGATTAGCAGAAATACTCCGTTAATCAGATAAGAAGTTGTGATTATTTGTTGGCTAATGCGGTTTGAGACGTAATATTGCTGCATGCGACTTACAAAAGAGTTTAGAGATCAGTTTATTCAACATGAATTGCGCACGCACGGGCGTAAAAATGGCTTTGTCACCACGGGTCAAGAGGCGCGACTTATGCACTGGCTGCCGTTGATAGGTTTACCAAAAGAGAAAACGCTGGCTGATGCGAATATTTTGGCTGGTTCGCCAGTGGTGATGGAAGTTGGCTTTGGTAATGGTGATTTTTTGGTCTATCTGGCTGAAAAACACCCAGAGTGGACCCTGTTGGGTGTTGAGATTTACCTTCCCGGTGTGGCAAAGGCTGTGAGTCGATTAGAAGAAGCAGGTGTGATTGAACGCACCCGCATTACTCAGTTGCCAGCCCAGTTTGTACTTGAACATCAGGTGCCAGAGGCATCTTTAGATGGGATCCATGTAAATCACCCTGACCCTTGGCCGAAGTCTAAGCATCATAAGCGCCGGATTATTCAAAAAGAGTTTGCTGCACTGATGGTGACACGTTTGAAGCCGGGTGGGTATATCAAATTAGCCAGTGATAAGCCGGATCTGGCTGAATGGATGCGTGATATTCTTGATGTAACCCCAGGCCTAGAAAATGTGGCCGGTATCGGTTGTTTTGTCGATCGTGATGAAGAGCGGCCGGAAACCAAATTTGAACAACGTGGTCTACGGGCTGGTAGAGTGAGTCAGTTCCTACACTATGTGAAGCCCTGATACTCGAGTGGCAGCATTGTATAATACACAGCACCTTATCAGTGTATGTCACTAAATATTACTTATCGATGTCATCAATGGCTTACGAAAGCAACAGAATACGTTATCAACAGGCATATTTAAACCCTCATTTAGGCGCTGTTTCGACAGTCTAGTGGGATACGGCCTGTCCTTGCTGCCGTTTCACTGTGGTTGACCGTCATTTCCGAAGCTTTAATCGGGAATCCAATTCTAAGAAACACTCTGCTTGACCTTAATCCTCACATGGGATTTTGGCCTACACCTTCGCGGGGTGGGTAGTTTTTTCGTGGGAATGGCGGGCATAACACAGCATGTTTCCGACGTGTTGTTGACCGCTATGGTGGGGGTTCGTAGAATATGCGCTCTGTTTTTTTAACTAATTCTCGGGAGTACAGTTCATCATCATGCGCGAATTTGAAAAGATAAAACGTCTTCCACCCTACGTCTTTGCTGCCGTCAATAATCTCAAGATGGAACTGCGGCATCAAGGTCAGGATATTATTGACTTAGGAATGGGTAATCCAGATCAACCGACGCCTCAGCATATTGTTGATAAGCTCTGTGAGGCGGCTCAAGATGGGCGTAACCATCGCTATTCGGTATCTCGTGGTATACCGGGCCTGCGCAAAGCAGTTTGTGCTTGGTATAAACGCAAGTTTGATGTTGATCTTGATCCTGAAACTGAAGCCATTGCAACGATCGGTTCAAAAGAGGGATTGGCGCATCTGGCTGTCGCGATTACATCGCCGGGTGACCTGATTTTAACGCCGAATCCTGCTTATCCCATTCATCCTTATGGCTTTATTCTGGCGGGTTCAGACATACGCCATGTACCAATAGGACCCGGGTTTGATTACTTTGAAGAGTTGCAAAAAGCGGTAAAAGATTCTTGGCCACGGCCAAAGATTGTGGTGGTGAATTTTCCTTCCAACCCGACAGCTCAGGTGGTGGATCTTGATTTTTATGTGAAACTAGTGGATTTTGCCCGTGAGAATAATCTGATTGTTATTTCAGATATTGCTTATGCGGAGATCACTTTTGATGATTATCAGTGCCCCTCCATCTTACAGGTGCCCGGTGCCAAAGAGGTGGCGGTTGAATTTTATTCACTGTCCAAAAGTTATAATATGCCAGGCTGGCGTATGGGCTTTATGGTAGGTAATCCGGAGATTGTTGCTGCACTGGCCAAAGTAAAATCTTATTTGGATTATGGTACTTTCCAACCGCTACAGATTGCTTCATGTGCTGCATTGAACGGTCCCCAGGAGTGCGTGGAAGAGATCCGCTTGATGTATCAGTCACGGCGTGATGTATTAATTGATGGTTTGCATCAAATGGACTGGATGGCTGAGAAGCCAAAAGCAACGATGTTTGTTTGGGCTGAAATTCCGGATGCGTTTAAGCATTTAGGTTCTTTGGAATTTTCGAAGCAGATGTTACAACAAGCCGGTGTGGCGGTTTCACCGGGTATTGGTTTTGGCGATTACGGTGATCACTATGTGCGTATTGCTTTGATCGAAAATGAACATCGAACACGCCAGGCACTGCGTGGCATACGTAATTTTTTACATGCGGGAGCATGATAAGTTTTACCACGAAGGATTAAGTGTCTGTATGAATGCATGCTTTTTTTAGACCGCTGTGTCTTCGTGGTGATATAGTATTGGAGTTGAAATGACAGAATTAAGAGTTGGACTACTGGGGCTTGGTACGATTGGTACAGGTGTGGCACGTATTCTCATTGAACAAAAAGAGTTGATTAGCCGCCGCTTAGGTAAACAGGTGATATTAGTAGCCGCCGCCGATCGTGATTTAGGTCGGGATCGCGGCCTCGACTTCACGGGTGTGCGGTTGGTAGATGATGCCAATGATATTGTCACTGCTGATGATATTGATCTGGTCGTTGAGTTAATTGGTGGTTACGAACCTGCGCGCAGTTTTGTGATAAAAGCACTAGAGCATGGTAAACATGTGGTGACGGCCAATAAAGCATTGATTGCGAAACATGGCGAAGAACTATTTCCTCTGGCAGCGGCAAAAGGGCTGCAGATTGGTTTTGAAGCGGCTGTAGGTGGGGGTATTCCTTGCCTGAAGGCACTTAGAGAGGGCTTGGCGGCCAATGCGATTGCCTCTGTTTACGGTATCCTCAATGGCACTTGTAACTTTATTCTTACCAAAATGGAGAATGAGGGTGCATCTTATGCGAATGTACTCAAAGAGGCACAAAAGCTCGGTTATGCTGAAGCTGACCCAAGCTTTGATGTTGAGGGAATTGATACGGCACAGAAGCTCGCTATTTTAGCCGCGATGGCGTTTGGCTCTAAAATAAAATTTGACGACGTATATACTGAAGGCGTGAGCAATATTACGGCGAATGATATTGAGTCGGCTTTTGAGATGGGTTATCGTATCAAGCTTTTGGGCATTGCCAAACCACATGGTGATCAGATTGAGATGCGCGTACACCCAACGCTCGTATCACTAACCTCGCAGATGGCGCAGGTTTCCGACTCTTATAATGCCGTGCAGATTACGGGTGATTTTGTGGAAAACACCATGTATGTTGGTCGCGGTGCTGGTGAACGGCCGACAGCTTCGGCCGTGGTGGCTGATGTGATGGATATTTGTAGTGGTTTTCCTGATGGTATAGCGCACTTGGCGCCACCGATGGGCTTTGTTGAAAGCTCACGTAAGGATATAAAAACGATGGCGATGGCTGATGCTGAGTGTGAATATTATATCCGCCTGATGGTTAAAGATCAGCCGGGTGTCATTGCTGCGGTCACTTCAATTCTCGCCGATCATCGCATTAGTCTCGAAGCCCTAACTCAGAAAGAACGTGATACCGGCCATAATGTCGCGATTATTATGCTGACGCATACCACGGCCGAAGGAAATATGCAGGCGGCAATTAGTCGTATTATCGGCTTGGAAGCCGTAGAAGAAGATGTGTTGATTCTGCGTAAAGAATCAGCCGTCGCATAAGGAATATACCATGCCTAGATATGAAGGAATTATAAACCGTTACCGCGCTTTTTTGCCGATTGCTGACAATGATTCGGTGATTACACTCTATGAGGGTAATACACCTTTGCATGAGTCGATGAATATGCGTAATGCGATCAATCCGGAATTAAATATATTCCTGAAATTTGAGGGGCTTAACCCCACAGGCTCGTTCAAAGATCGTGGTATGACGATGGCTGTGACGCAGGCTTATAATGCTGGGTCACGCAAAATCATCTGTGCCTCTACCGGCAACACTTCAGCTTCAGCGGCAGCCTATGCTGCCAATAGTGGCATGGAAGCGTATGTGCTCATCCCTGATGGTAAAATTGCGCTGGGTAAAATGTCCCAAGGCATGCGTTATGGTGCCAAGGTGATTCAGATTCGTGGTAACTTTGATGATGCTCTGGAACTGGTGCGTACTATCTCTGCCGATGGTTCGATTTCCCTGGTGAATTCGGTTAATCCTTATCGTATTCAGGGACAAAAAACAGCCTCTTTTGAAATTATTGATGAATTAGGGTTTGCGCCGGATTATCATGCGCTGCCTGTGGGTAATGCGGGTAATATTACTGCTTATTGGATGGGCTACAAAGAGTATCAAGAGAAGCGAATCTCTAAAACCCTGCCAAAAATGCTGGGCTTTCAGGCCGCAGGATCAGCACCGATTGTCATGGGATACCCGATAGAGAACCCTGAAACCATTGCCACAGCAATCCGTATCGGTAAGCCCGCCTCCTGGAAACAGGCAGAAGCGGCGCGCGATGATTCGGGCGGCTGTATTGATGCGGTTACTGATGATGAGATTCTCGAAGCTTATAATATGCTGGCTTGCCTTGAGGGTGTGTTCTGTGAACCGGCCTCTGCTGCTTCGGTGGCCGGTGTGATTAAACTGAATAAAGCCGGTTACTTTCAGCCGGGTGCGACGATTGTCTGTACACTGACGGGGAATGGTCTAAAAGACCCAGATACCGCAATGCTGAATATTCCAAGACCGGTGACTATTGATGCCAATGAGGATGCCGTACGCAGGGCATTAGAATCGTAACATAGAGTGAGTGTCGATCTCCTTATCGTTACTGATGCACTGATGAAGCAGCAGGATGCTGTTCACGGTCATCCTGATTTGCTGCAGTATCAAGCGCAATTTTCCTCTCGTAGTCGTTGCTGGTTTGAATGTGATGCGAAAAACTCTCTCGCTTGGTATGCAATGTTAACCGATTGCTCGCCTGCTACGCTGCTGGCAGCTGCGAAATCGCTTCTTCCAGCTGGTACTCGGCAGGTGTGGGTTGCTTCACCTTATCATGCGCAGATGATGCGTGATTCCGTACGTGTTTTGCCAGAAGGGGAGTTGGCTTGGCGCGAGCAAGATGCCGTGCGTCTGTGTGATATATTAAATCCACTACTATTAGATGATCAGATGCAATTAGTGAATATTGGTGCGGCATTGGTGCTTGCATGTCGGGAGCCGCTGGATGCCTTCCCTGAAGGTTTTGCTGCGATCGCTGGTCACCTACTGCCAGACCACCACTATGAAGGAGAGGATGGTGGTCGACTTAATCGTCTGTTATCTGAGATTCAGATGTTACTATTTCAACACCCCTCGATTGAGCGTCACGACAATCAACAACCCGATAGCAATGGAATCTGGCTCTGGGGTTCAGGAGAGTGGCCACAGGTGTCAGAGACGACTCCGATAGCAGTGGCAACGCGGAACCCCTTTTTACAATCAATTGTGGATGGACGTGGGGCTCGTTTGATGATTAGTGAAACAGCACAGCTGCAAACCCTGTTGCAAAGTGGGGCACGCCTACCAACAAGTGTTGTGCTGGCTGGGGATGGTTACGCGCTGTTATTAAAAAAACGATGGTTTCCGGCTTTTGGTAAATTCTCGTGGCAGCCAAAATCAGTGAAGCATGAGTCTGATCTGATCACTCTGCTGCATAACGTCATCTAGCTGTGTTAGCATCTGAGAAAACGGCAAAAGGGCATCAGTTAGCGTGGCGTCATGGGACGCTTACCGCGGCTGATCCACTCTCTGCATGGCAGGGCTTACTGCGTGCGCGTGGGCTCACAGAGCAGGATTCCTTCTTTTCGCCGCGTCTGGCTGATCTGCCCGATCCCTTTGCCATGCAAGATATGGAACGGGCCGCAACACGCATGGTCGCTGCTATTCAGGCTAAGCAGTTCATTCATGTTTTCGGTGATTTTGATGCCGATGGTGTGAATGGCACGGCTGTTCTGGTTGAAGCACTGCGCGCTGCCGGGGCTACGGTTAGTTTCTCAATTCCTCACCGTGCTGAGGATGGGCATGGGGTTGGGCTAGAAGCTCTGCGCCGGGTGGTTGCTGAATCTAATTGTCGTATCGGCCTAAGTGTAGATACCGGTACAAGCTGTTTTGCGGCATGCGATGAGGCGAAACGCCTGGGCTTTGACCTGATTATCACTGACCACCATCTGCCTGAAGCTACGTTGCCATCCGCCTATGCGCTGCTTAATCCCGCCCGCCTTGATTGCGGTTTTGCCGATCGGCAACTGTGCGGCACTGGCGTGGCTTTCTTTCTGCTGATGGCGATATGGAAAAAACTGACAGAGCAGGGCAAGCGCCCCTCCTATGATCTGCGTACCCTGCTAGATCGGGTGGCTGTGGCTACTGTGGCCGATGTGATGGAGCTTGTGGGTGTGAACCGTGTTTTGGTGGCGCATGGTCTACAGCGCTTGAATAGCGCCCCTTCGGTGGGTATGGCCGCTCTGATGAAGGTGGCTCGCTGTACAAAAAGGGTGACAGCCGAAACGATTGGTTTTCATCTGGCTCCGCGCATCAATGCAGCAGGACGCATGCAGCATGGTGAAGCCGCCATGCAATTGCTCTCTTGCATTGACCCTGATGAGGCCGACCTGCTGGCTGAAGAACTAGATTTCACCAACAAAGAACGGCGCAAGGTGGAAGCGGAAGTATTCAAACAGGCTGAAGAGAAGCTGGGTGATGGGGCGGTACTGGCCGTTTTTGATGAGCGTTGGCATGCCGGAGTCGTGGGGCTTGCGGCTGGTCGGCTGGCGCGTAAACATGGTAAGCCGGCAGCCGTCGGTTTTATTACCCCGGATGGTGCGATTCGTCTGTCTCTACGTGGTATGAAAGGTTTTCATATTGGTCACTTGCTGCAGCGTTGTCGTGATCACCTTGAAGGCTTTGGCGGCCATGCCGGTGCCGGTGGCGGGACGGTGAAGAACGGTCAGTGGGATGCTTTCTTCAATACCTTTGCTGACGCCGTGACAGAGCAATCGACTAACGCATCTGATCACACCATACAGCAGATTGACGGTGTGCTGGAGGCTGCGGCTCTGCATATTGGCTTAGCTGATCGCTTGACTCGATTCGAGCCCTTTGGTCGTGGAAATTTACCTCCTCTGTGGTTGTTGAAAGGTATGCATATTGCCGACCGGCGTGATCTAAAAGGCGGTGTCGTACGTCTAAAGCTGACGGATGGTCACTACTGGATTGATGGTATCGTATTCGGGGGTGGAGCTATAAGTACCGCTATTGAGCCGGGGCTTACTGTTTCTCTCATAGGCCAGTTGCAAAAAGACGACTACCGGGGCGGCAACGCCATTCAGTTTGTCGTGGATGATGTGCTGCCCGAGTAAAACTAGGATGTTGTTATCTTCTCTACGCATGCTAAGGGCCACGGAAAGAATAAAGTATCCAGGTTATGCGCAGGATAGTTGTTGGATTCAAGGCGCCAAATCAAGCGCATAAGCAAGCCCTGAATGGGCGCGATAGCCTACTGCCTTTAGTCGTAACTCTGTGGCAACGCA
>JAUZRH010000017.1 GCA_030950555.1 Mariprofundus sp.
GTTCACTGTATGGATGAACAGGGTGTTGCTACCGGCGCACTTGCCTGATCAGGAAGTGCCAGAAGTGCGAGATTTAATGGAGGTTGAAGCCATGCTAGCAGAGCGTGTAAAAGAGTGGACCGTTGAATGGAAAGAGTCTGGCCTTCAGGAGGGCCTTCAAGAGGGCCTTCAAAAGGGCCTTCAAAAGGGCCTTCAAAAGGGCCTTCAAGAGGGCCTTAAGGAAGGCATGCAGAAAGGCGTACAGAAAGGTAGGCAAGAAGGTCTACAGGAAGGCATACAGAAAGGTAGGCAGAAAGGTAGGCAAGAAGGTCTACAGGAAGGTAGGAAAAAAGGTGAAACATTTTTACTTCTTAGGCAGTTGCAGTTGAAGTTCGGAAGATTAGATCAGGGTGTGATAGATAGAGTTGAATCGGCGGATGCTGATCTTTTACTAAAGTGGTCGGAAAGGATATTGACAGGCGCGAGCATTGAAGATGTGCTAAAGTAATAAGCTTAGACTTATCGTTCGCTCATTTGATTATGAGGTTTGGATATTCTAAAACAAGACTATGTGATGGAAAGTTCAAAGATATTGGGACCTCTGATATTTTTAGAGCGTCAGATTGCTGAGTTTTGTATTTAACAGAGAAAACATTAGCCACTGATACCCTAGGAGCCAATTGCAAAACTCTGGGTGGATGAGCGGCAATCCCACTTTGAGTCCATTTTTGAGGTGGAATGAGGTGTATGGTGGTTCCATGGAGCGAACACCAGCGCGGGTTGGGCCAAAGTGGGGCCGCCGATCGCCGCTCACGAGTTTTGCAATTGGCTCCTAGGTCACCTTCTTTGCCGCAAGCGGCATTCACCTTGTTCCACAACAACCACGAATTAACGGCATCCTTCACTAGCTATAAAAAATAGTTGACGCTTTACGTTGCCTCAGCTGAAATATTTCTCATTATCTTCCGTAAGCCTAATGAATCACGGGCGTTTTTTGTTTATCCCTCACCCCAACCCTCTCCCTCCGGGAGAGGGTTGGGGTGAGGGAATTAACTATTTGGCGAAGCATTTTTCATGCTTTTGTGGAAAGCCTTCATGTGGAAACTAGTAAATGAAGAATGCCGGATATTAATCTTCTGAACTACACTAAAAATGAGCGAACGATGCGCTTAGATCTTGCAAAACAGTCAATGCCAAGTAGTCGAATTCATTCCGTAAAGGGTGTTTTGCATGATCTGGCAGACACTCTGTACCAATTTCTTGCTGTACGGTTGCTATCACTCATGTTGTTGCGTTTAGGGCCGACGAAAAAATAAATCATCCACGTGCTGGTATATAAGCGTTGCCACAGAGTTGCTACTAAAGGCAGTAGGCTATCGCGCCCATTCTTAGGCGCTTGATTTGGCGCCTTGAATCCAACAACTATCCGGAGCATAACCTGGATACTTTATTCTTTCTGTGGCCCTAAGCAAAAGCTTGCATGCTGCCCAAAGGATGTGCATGATGTGGTTTATGCATATTGATATTCGTTGATGTGTGCATTTGTTATACGCTATCACGCCAGTGAAGATTTTCATCTCAAGGAAATAAGTCATGGATGATTTTTTGGTCAATATAAGCAGTTTTCCAACGGTTATTTATACCACATCTTTGGTGGTTGTAATCGGCTATTGGCTATTGGCTATCACGGGCACGTTTGACCTTGATTCTTTCGATGTGGGCGTAGATATAGACGTGGATACTGACGTAAACAGCTTAGGCGGCATGGCGGGCTTACTCACCACCTTAGGTTTAACGGGTGTTCCGATCACCATCGTCATCAGCCTCTTATTGCTTAATGCTTGGATTAGCTGTTATTTTCTTAGCCTATTTGTCCCTACCTTTCCTCAGTTTATCTTATTCATACAGATTACCATTCATATTGTCATAGCTATTGTCAGCTTTATCGTTTCGATACTATGCACCGCAACCATGCTTCGGCCACTAAGAGGCTTGTTCCGAAAAGTACATCAGCTACCAAAGTCGGTGTCTTTGCTAGGAGCGACCTGTCGCATCAGAAGTAGTCGCGTGGATGATCTGTTTGGTGAAGCAGAGTGTCAGTATGAAGGAGCGAGTCTCATTATAAAAGTACGGACAACGGGCAATGACACGTTCAGTGCTGGGGATCGCGTGGTGTTGATTGAGCATGATGAAGGGAATGATTTTTTTAAGGTGATTAGTGAAGAAGCCTTTAAAAAGCATTTAATATAGGAGTATAAGTGATGGAATTATTATTACCAATTTTAACGTATGGTGGCATTATCTTGGGCTTAATTATTGCTCCTTTGATGGTCTTTAGCGCGTTTTATAAAAAAGTACCCCAAGGCTATGCACTCATCGTGAACGATATGTCATCTAAACCCAGGGTACACTTTACTGGTGGGCTGGTGTTGCCCGTTATTCATAAAATGGAAGTGATGCAGATTTCATTGATTACCCTAGAAATTGACCGTAAATCCAATGATGGATTGATTTGTAAGGACAATCTGCGGGCCGATATTACCGTGGCATTTTACCTCAGGGTGAACGAAACCCGGGATGACGTACTTCGAGTAGCTAAGTCGATTGGTGTCGATCGAGCTTCGGATAAAGATGCGGTGGATGAATTATTTAGTGCCAAGTTCTCCGAGGCATTAAAAACGGTGGGTAAGAATATGATGTTTCTTGACCTATTTGAAAACAGACTTCTTTTTAGAGAAAAAATTATTGAGGTCATAGGCAATGATTTGAATGGTTATGTGCTAGAAGATGTCGCCATTGATTATCTGGAACAAACGCCCAAATCCAAACTCGACCCGAATAATATTCTTGATTCAGAAGGCATCAAAAAAATCACTGAAATCACGGCTATTCAGAATATTCAGACCAATCGTCTGGAGAAGGATGAGCAGTTAGCCATTACCAAAAAGAATGTTGAAACTCGTGAAGCTATGTTGGCTTTAGAGCGGCAGCAAATTGATGCGGAATCGAAACAAAAGCGTGAAATAAAAACGGTTCAGGCGCGGGAAGAGGCGGAGACCAAAAAGGTTCAAGAAGAGGAGCGGCTTAAAGCGCAGCAGGCCGAGATTGAAACGGATGAACAACTTGAAATCCGTAGTCAGGTTAAACTGCGGCAGGTGGAAATAGCAGAACAAAACCGTAAACGCGCTATCGTGATCGAAAAAGAAAAGGTTATTCGGGCGCAGAAGATGGAAGAAGTCAATCGCCATCGCGAAGTGGAATTAGCGGTGATCGAAAAAGATAAAGCACTCGAAGAAGAAAAGAAAATCATCGCCCAGATTATCAGCGAACGCATTGCGGTGGATAAGAAGGTCACTGAAGAGGAAGAGCGAATCAAAGAGGTGAAAGAGGTCTCCGAAGCCGATCGCCTGAAACAGGTACTGATTTTAGGGGCCGAGGGCGCAGCTCAGGAAGAGCTGGTGCGTGCTGTTGTGCGTGCTGAGGCCGATGAAAAGAAGGCCATCCATAAAGCCCGTGAAATTAACGTCATGGCACAAGCTGAATTAGAGGCCGCATCGAAAAAAGCAGAGTCCGCCAAAAAATTAGCCGAGGGTTCACAGGCAACCGCTGCTGCTCCGGGTTTGGCTGAGGCACGGGTCATGGAAGCAAGAGCGGATGCCAAAGAGAAAGAGGGGCTTGTTGAAGCGCGCGTACAAGAAGTGAAAGCCGATGCCAAAGAGAAGGAAGGTGTTGCCGAGGCACACATTCTAGAAGCCAAAGCAGATGCCAAAGAGAAAGAGGGTGTCGCGGAGGCAAATATTCAGCAAGCCAAAGCTATCTCCGCTGAAAAAGAAGGCTTAGCACAAGCGAGGGTACTCGAAGAGAAGCTATCCGCCGAAGCGCGTGGTAATGAGGAACTGGGCAAGGCTCAAGCTGTGATCGAAAAAGAAATAGGCATCAATAAGGCCGAAGTTCTGCGTGAAAAAGGCAAGGCTGAAGCGGATGCCTTGGTTGAGAAGTTTGCCGCTATGAACAATATGAATAAAGAGTCCCGCGCGTTCGAAGAGTTCCGCTTGAATTTGGAAGCGCATTTGCAGGAAATTATGGCATCCATTGCGGCTAATAAAGACATTTCAAGCGATCAAGCCAGTGTCTTAGCTGCCGCGCTTCAACAAGCGAATATCGATATCGTCGGTGGTCAGGGCGACTATTTCGACAAACTCGCTAAAGGCATGGGGGCAGGCAATGCGGTCAACGGTTTCATTGAGAAAAGTCCCATTGTTCAAGCCCTGATGGAAAAGCTGCTGGGTGGTAGTAGCACGATGCCGACCAGCCTTTCTAAATCAGATCATCATGATGTAACGGGGTAATGAGCAGGTAAAGCTATAATCGAGAAGCGTAGGCGGTGGATGCAACACCCTACGTTTGAAAGCGAACTTCATGGCAGGGGCTAGACGTGACCGATCAAATTGAACATACAACGATAGCCGAACAGGCCGTTGCTGAGGGTGGTGCGTATGAGCTGATACGTCAGCGTTTAGTGGCGCAACAGCAGGCATTGGAAAGCCTCATTGGCGACATCAACCACCAGCGTCAGGATGAGTTTGGTAGTACCGAGATGAAAGTGCTCGGGCGCATGCGTTTGAGAACTGAAAACAACTGTCAGGCGCAAGATTTGGTGCTAGTCGGTGAATATGTGCTGTTTGCTTACAACGTGCATATAGGACTGAGAAAAGAGACGCGCATTGAAGATGTGCTGGCTCTTTACACGCTGGTAGAACAAGTGGATTCATACGATTTACGCTCCATTGACATTAAAGACTCTTTTTTGGCTGACCCGCGCTTCCAAAGCGATTTTCAGGAACTCTATGCCTATTACAAGGATACATCGTTATCCCAGTTGGTTTTTAAACATAACAAGTTAATGGCATCCTTCCAGATTGGTGAAAAATTAACAGATGTTCGTGTCTTTCGCTGGGAAGTCTCCGATGATGGTCAACGTGTTGATTATATCGACAACCGTGGCGAACGCGATCTCCGCTTGCCAGCCAGTCACGACTTTACATGGGTGCAATGCCAGCGCGACGATGTGGTGGATGGGCGTAATCCGCACATTAATATTTTGGACACCCTGTTTGTGGATTCATCGCGTGGTGATATTACGATCAAGGTGGAAGATAATACCCACGTTGGACTCGGGATTTATTCTGAACCCGTGCAAGAAAAAAATCAGGCACTGGATGATGCTGAATTTTATTACGCTGACTTAAATCAGCTTATTCTATTAAAAATAAAACCCTATCAAGAAGAAAACTACCGCTACCTGTTGTTTAATCGGTATAACCAGCAGGTACAACGTATCGATGCCATCGGTGATTCCTGTGTTCAACTGCCCGAAGGTCACGGCATTATTTTTCCTGGTGGCTATTATTTAACCACGGGTGAAATGAAAACGTTCGAGGGTCAGCTCGATCACTTGCTTTATAAATGTTCCATGCGTGCGCCTAATGGTGAGGATGTGCTGTATGTTTTTTACCATCCTGAATCGAATATTATCGTCATGTATGGCTATAATATTATTGAAAAATCATTGCAAAATCCCATCATTGGTCATGGCTATGGCTTTTATAACGATGGGCGCATGATTATTTTTTATGCCGATGATGAACCCAAACGAGTGCATCCCTTGCAGATTTGGCAAACACCCTATTGCAACGAAATGCATGCTAACGCACAAGCTATATCGCATAGCTTTTATGGCAAAATTGGCAATGCCGAGCTGGTTCGAGGTATCTCCGAGCTGTATAGCATAAGTAGAAGCATGCGCTTAGCGCATGTGTCATCAAGCCACTATCACCAGCTTAGCCAAGCTTGTAGCAAGATATTTGATACTTATTACTGGTTAGATTCACCTGAGCTACAGTCTATTGGTAAGCTACTGCGTGAGGTGGCTAGTACCGCCGAGCTGGTGATTGATGAGTATGAAAAGGTTGAAAGTATCCGTGCTCAATCGACTCAAGCATTGATCGATGCTGAGGCGAAACAACTAGAAATCATGCGTCAAATAAGACCCGATAGTTGGCACGACCCTCAGACCTTTGTTGATGGACTATTCAGCATAAGACAACATCGCGGTCACCTGATGAGCATCCAATCGTATCGCTATATCGATACCGATAAGATAGCCCAGCTTGAGGCGGACATCACAGACCTAGAATTGGATTTAAATCAGCAAACGGTACGCTTTTTATCTTCTGAAGGAGCCCTTAGCAGCTATGATAAAGTACTGGATCGCGTTGCCACTGAACGCCTGAAATGCACATCTAAGGCTGAACTTACTCCGCATCTGGAAGCACTTCAGCAGTTAGCAGCATCGCTAGATTTGATTGCCGAAATGATGGCTACCCTCAAGGTGGAAGATGCGACCGTACAAACGCGCATTGTTGATGCCGTTTCCGAACTTTATGGTCGCCTGAATCAACAAAAAGCTGAATTAGAACACCAACGTAAAACGGTCGGCAGTGTCGAAGCTAAGGCGCAATTTTCGGCGCGACTCAAGCTGCTTAACCAAAGTATTCACAACGCACTCGCCATGTCGAGCACGCCAGCTAAAAGTGATGAACAGTTTTCCAGACTGTTGGTGCAGATGGAAGAACTTGAAGGTGAGTTTGGTGACTACGAAGACTTCATTGCTGATGTGATGAAAAAACGTGAAGAGCTATTTGATACCTTTGAAGCACATAAACAGCGTTTAATGGATGCGCAGCAACGCAAGGCACAATCACTCGCCAGTGCAGGCGAACGCATCTTGCAAAGTGTGCAACGGCGGGTGAAACGTTTTTCCAGCCAAGATGAATTAAACACCTTTTACAGTGCCGACAGTCTGGTCAGGAAGATCAACGAGATTATCGAAAAGTTAAGGGCGTTAGATGATAGTGTCCAAGCTGAAGACCTTGATGCACAATTAAAATCCATCAAGGAACAGTCCATTCGATCCTTGCGCGATAAAAGTGATCTGTATGAAGCGGGTGGTCAGGTCATCAAACTCGGCCCACGGCACAAGTTTTCGGTCAATACCCAAGCGTTGGATTTAACCATTTTAGCGAAGGATGGTGAACTGTTTATCCGCCTGACAGGCACCGATTATTTTGAAGCCCTCCATAACGAGGCTCTTGATACCATGCGTGCCTATTGGTCGATGGAAATACCTTCGGAAAGCGATCAGCTTTACCGTGGCGAATATCTTGCCTATAGCATCTTAAAAGCCGCAGAAAATAATCAAGATACGCTCAACTGGGAAGCGTTAAGCAGTGCTACGGCAGATCTAAACATCATGCTTAAACTGGTCGCAGGCTTTGCTTCGCCGCGTTATAAAGAAGGCTACGAAAAAGGTATTCACGATCATGATGCCAGTTTAATTTTGCAAAAAATAGTACCCGTTTACGAAACAGCAGGCAGCTTCAAGTACTCACCTGCGGCGCGTGGATTGGCGGCAATCTACTGGGCAAACACGCAAAATGAAGCGCTACAAAAGCTATGGCCGCAACGTGCCAGAAATGCAGACCAAATGGCCACAGTATTGGCTGATCGTAAGGCAAAACAGATCCTGAGCCATGAAATAGCCAGTGATATGACAGCATTTATGACCCATCACCAACTGCCCGAAGATAAACGCCTGCTCATGAACGCCAGTGAGTATTTAACCGATGAGTTGGCGCAAGAGCGCGTTAGGTTTGCCACCACCAAATATGCGCGCTATCTATGCGATGCATTCATCACCCATCTGAAGACGCATAATATCTGGCGTGACTACCAAAAATCATTGGATGACATGAAGGGGCTGGTGGGCAAACGCTGGGCGCTGGCAGAAAGCTGGTTGACGGCCTTTATTCGGTCACAGAAAAAAGGGGAATATACAAGTTTTGTCGCTGAAGCCATTGGTATTTTAAATGCAGAACAACGCATCGACCGCTTGGATCGCGAGAGCGACGTACAACTCACCCTTGAAGGCTTGATGGGTACGCACGATAAGATTGAACATCGCCAACTGACCCTTCAACTCGACCAGTTCCTGGATAACAACAGAACCCACCATGAGCAGGTGATCCCCGCTTACGAACATTATGTGCAAACGCGCCGTCAGATGATGCATGAAAAGCGCCAAGCTTTGCGGCTTGAGACATTCAAAGCCAAACCCCTCGCATCATTTGTCCGCAACAGGCTCATCAATGAAGTTTATCTACCACTGATTGGTGATAACCTAGCCAAGCAGATCGGCACCGTTGGCGACAAAAAACGTTCGGACTTAATGGGCTTGCTGCTCATGATTTCACCACCAGGTTACGGTAAAACCACTTTAATGGAATACGTAGCCGACCGACTGGGGCTGATTTTCATGAAGATCAACTGCCCCGTCATTGGTCACGCCGTCACCTCGGTGGATCCACTGCAGGCCGATAATAGTGCTTCCAAACAGGAGCTGGAGAAACTGAATCTAGCACTGGAAATGGGCAACAATGTAATGTTGTACCTTGATGATATTCAACACACCAACAGCGAATTCCTGCAAAAATTCATCTCCTTATCGGATGGCACACGGCGTATCGAAGGGGTGTGGAAACAACGCCCTAAAACCTACGATATGCGAGGTAAAAAATTCTGCGTCGTGATGGCAGGCAACCCCTATACCGAATCAGGCGAAGCCTTCCAGATCCCCGATATGCTGGCGAACCGTGCCGACATCTACAATCTGGGCGATGTATTAAGCGGCAAAGAGGCGGTGTTTGAGCTGAGTTATATCGAAAATGCCTTAACCTCTAATCCCGTGCTGGCACCGTTGGCGACACGCGACATGGCTGATGTCTATAAATTTCTCGACATGACCGAGGGTGTCACCGTAGCAAGCACTGATCTATCGCACCCCTACAGTTCCGCCGAGATCAAAGAAATTGTCGATGTGTTACACAAAATGAAGGCCATTCAGCGCGTGATATGGAAGGTCAATAAGGCCTACATTGCCGCCAGCGCACAGGATGATAAATATCGAACCGAACCCATTTTCAAGCTACAGGGATCGTATCGGAATATGAATAAAATGGCAGAAAAAATATCGGCAATCATGACCAAACAGGAGTTAATTCAGCTAGTGGATGACCACTATCAGGGCGAATCGCAATTACTCACCACAGGCACCGAAGCGAATCTACTTAAACTGGCTGAAATCCGGGGCTGCATGCATGAACAACAGCAGCAACGCTGGACGCAAATCAAAGCGGACTTCATGCGTAACAAAGCCATGGGTGGTGACGATGCCGATACAGGCGCCAAAATCGTGGTGCAACTCAATGATCTGGTGACCAGTATCAAAGGCTGGCGTGGGAGCATTGAAGCAACGCGCATGGAAGAGCATGAACCGATCCACCAAGAGTCGATAACGAGCAGAAATTACAACGATAAGGTATTGACCCATATTGCCAAAGCGATTGATCAACTGGTCGATCATCTCAATACAACCGCCGAGAAAGAATGTTCACTACATGCGGACAAGCTGTCACCGGATAAACTGGTCGATTTACTGGACAATACGCTGCAACCGTTGGTAAAAATTATGAACGGAAAGCTGGATTTAGACTTAGGTACGCACAGAAACATGTCAGACATCAACCGTAAACTGGATGCCATTAGCAAGTTAG
Organism: Mariprofundus sp.; assembly: GCA_030950555.1. Taxonomy (GTDB): domain Bacteria; phylum Pseudomonadota; class Zetaproteobacteria; order Mariprofundales; family Mariprofundaceae; genus Mariprofundus. The sequence goes on from JAUZRH010000017.1 coordinate 9,651, forward strand.
TAAAAGTAGAAATACCAAGGAATAAACCGAGGTAGACAAAATAATTCGGTGGGGTACGCTTGCGCAGCGTTTGGCGTTTCGTTTTTGATGCTTGATTGCTGATGATGAATGGTTTGGGATAATTCATACGTCTATTGTTGTGCGCTGTTAAAAAAAACATCAATATTCCTATTGTTTACGTTTTTTTCCCGCAATCAGGTATTCCCGAAGACTCAGAGCCAATTGCAAAACTCTGGGTGGATGAGCGGCAATCCCACTTTGAGTCCATTTTTGAGGTGGAATGAGGTGCATGGTGGTTCCATGGAGCAAACAACAGCGCGGGTTGGGCCAAAGTGGGGCCGCCGATCGCCGCTC
>JAUZRH010000170.1 GCA_030950555.1 Mariprofundus sp.
AACTCCCCAATACTTAAATTGGTGACTGTTAACTGGGCACAAAAGGGGAAAAACTACTCGGTTTTCCTGACTCATATGTCTAGGGCTCAATAGCATGTGTCATCAAGTTCATTCGCAAGAAGCGGGTTTTACGCTCATTGAATTGATGGTCAGCATGAGCATGGGTTTGATTATTCTCGCGGGCATTGCCGGGATGTTTATGACCAATGCGAATGTATCACGCACCATGACAGCGCGAACTGATCAGATGGGTGATCTCTATTTAGTGACGCAGTTAATGCAGGCTGGTCTACGAGAGTCACTTGCTACACAGCTTGCAGTGCCTATCACCAAGAAAGTGCGAGCAAACCTTACTGCCAGAGGTGTTTCATTGCCTGCCAACTACCCAGCCACAGATGCTGCGTTTATTGTGCTGCCCCACTGGGATGCGACAAGCAAAACACTGACCTACCAAGATATGGAAGGGAATGTTGGTATTTTTCACTATCAGCATACTGCAACAGATCGGATTTACTGGTTGAGGCCAATAGCCAATATCTCTACATTTGCGGAGATGGCACGTGATATGAATACGACCACTGGCATGGCTGTGACAACAGTGCCGGGTACTGTTACTGGAGTAGATGTCACCTTGACCTCAGCCTATCTTGATGAGAATCGTCAAAGCCGTAATCTATCCCTAAGTTTTAAAACATGGCCGAGGAACTAAGTATGAAAAATGCATCCGTGGCGAATAGAGAGTCAGGGTTCGTCCTGGTCACATCCTTGGTATTGCTTAGTCTGTTGACGCTGATGTCGTTGGCGATGTTTTACTCATCGCGCACGGCGATCCAGACCAGTAGTGCGGCTCAAGGGTCTACAGAAGCCTACTATTATGCTGAAACAGCAGTGCAATATATGGCTTGGGCGCTGGCCAATGATGCGGAGTTTGATCGGCATACTTTTAGTGGAACATATATACATGCTGCGTTCAGTGAACCACCAATACCCGCAAATGCGACCACAGTTGGTGACTATAGCGAGTTTCGTGCCTATCTGTGGAACCCGGGCCCGACGGCGATAAGTGATTCGTCCACTGGGATTACTGGACAGGTGAAGTATTTTGATAACTCGCCTATAAAAAACGGGGTGGTACAGCGACACTTGTGTATGCAAAATAGTTGTGATTACGATAATTGTATTGATGTAAATCTCTCACCGTCAAGTCGGGTTGAGCCTTCTATGAATAAAATTAGTGCAAAATTACCACGTTATATCCGTTTGGACATTGATTCCACAGGTGCTATATCACCGTCCATACCTTCGCTTCCGCATCATCTAAACCCAGTAGTTGGACAGGATATTCCAATCAACGGTGCTATAACTTGGTTAACCGCGGGTGATCCAGATAATCTAAATAAAGATATTGAAATTTACCCGCTGGACCCGTCGTTGGTTTATGGTGGGCCATTGGAGCCTAATGTCTGTCTGGCTGGGAGTGCTTGTCCGTGTAGGGCTGATGGTAGTCTGGCTTTAACGGGAAACTCATGTATTGATAATCAGCTGAAATGGGCAGCTGTGAACCAGACGGGAGCTAATATTTTAATTAACCTCGTTGATCCAGGGGTAGTAAACGCACCTTTGACAGTATCTGTTGTGGGAACGACTATTACAGTTTCTTTAGCAACAGATGTAAATAAAAGCCTTTATAAAACAGCCGCACAAGTGATGGTAGCGGTTAATAATGATGTGGATGCAGCAGCATTATTGGCAGTTTCACTCTTACCAAATAAGTTGGGTGCAGGTGTTGTGGCGGCTGAGGTGAAAAATTTGATATTGTATGGTAACGCTCAAGCTTGTCGGGCAGGTACTGGTGAGTGGTTAGCTTCTTATAGCCTTGTAGGCTACGCAATTGGTTATGTAAATGGCCGTCCTAGTCATATGTTGCGCGCTGTGCTTCCTACGCCTTAATCTTTCTCTTTTCTTCTCAGAAATATTCGTCTATCAGCGTGCGATATATTGATCAGGTTATAAGCAGCAGGAGTAAGTGATGAGCGATGCCCAGGAACGTACCCGGATTTTGACCGGAGAAGCAGGCCTTCAGCACCTGAATAGCACTCATCTACTGATAGTCGGCCTCGGTGGTGTGGGCGGTGCGGTTGCGGAGGCGGTGGCACGAGCCGGCGTGGGTCAAATCACATTGGTAGACCATGATAGAGTGGGCCTGTCGAATATCAATCGACAAATGGTGAGTAGTCACAGTGTGCTTGGTCGTGAAAAAGCGCATGTGATGGGCGAACGTTTGCTGGATATCAATCCGGAATTAGATCTAAAGGCAAAAGTAGAATTTCTTGATCCATTTAATATGACGTCGTTTTTACAAGCGGGCGGCTATGATTATGTGATCGACTGTATTGATTCGGTTGCCTGTAAAGCGGTGTTGGTGGCGACATGCCAGCGTTTAGCTATTCCAGTTGCTTCTAGTTTGGGTGCCGGTGGCAGGCTAGATGTGACAAAGGCGGAGATTACGACGCTGGATAAAACCTATAATTGTGGACTTGCCGTCAACTTACGCAGAAAGCTACGCCGTGCGGGCGCATCTTTGGATTATCCTGTTGTTTTTTCTGGTGAATATCCAATCAAGCCATTATATCAGGCGCCAGTAAGTAGTGATTCAGAGCATTTGCCCCGTGCGGTGAATGGAACGATCTCTTATATGCCCAATCTGTTTGGTTTTATGCTGGCGGGTTTTGTTATTAAGCAGCTGCTGGATGCAGTGATGAAGGAGGATGAATGAGTTTTTGGAATCGTAAAAAATCGACCGCCACTGCCCGTCATATTTTGGTGGCCGATAAAGCGCAGTGTGAAGCCTTGAAAGTGGAGATTGAGGCCGGTGCTGACTTTGGCTCGGTCGCAAAGCAACATTCCACTTGCCCGTCGGCTAGTAAGGGTGGTGATTTGGGTGAATTTCGGCAAAGACAGATGGTGAAAGAATTTGATGCCGTGGTCTTCTCAGCCCCATTAGGTGTGGTGCATGGCCCGGTGAAAACGCAATTTGGTTATCATTTGATTGAAATTATAGGTAGAAACAAAGGCTGAGAATGGGAAGATCAATCTTAGGGCCGCGGAAAGAATAAATCATCCACGTGCTGGTCTATAAGTCCGCATTCTGCGTTGCCACAGAGTTACTACTAAAGGCAGTAGGCTATCGCGCCCATTCAGGGCTTGCTTATGCGCTTGATTTGGCGCCTTGA
>JAUZRH010000171.1 GCA_030950555.1 Mariprofundus sp.
GCGATGCGGCGATTCGGGTTTGACATGCATGCCGCACACCGGATCAATGGTGAACTGATCCGGATCGGCATTGAATTTATCCTTGCAACCAGCACTGCAAAAATGCCAATCATGCCCGTCATATTCAGCGCTGTGGGGTGAATCTGTTTTAACTTCCATGCCACAAACCGGATCAATATTCATTGCTTGTCTCCTTGATTGTCATTATTACGCTTTATTACAACAGTTATAGATGGATAGAAAGTCGGCAAAATTTTCCAGAAACAATGTCGCAAGTATTGGGTCAAAGTGTTTTCCAGTTTGCTGGGAAATAAGGTTTTTTATTTTATCAATGGGCCAAGCAGGTTTGTATGGCCGCTTGGATATTAACGCATCAAAAACATCACAAATGCCCACGATTCGTCCTTGGATCGGTATTAATTCGCCCTTCAAGCCCTTGGGATAACCTGTACCATCCCACTTTTCATGATGGCTTAATGAAATGCTAGAGGCCATATTCATCAATTCAGATTGCAAGTTTTCGCCAATAATTTTGGCACCTATTTCTGGATGTTGCTGCATCACACAGCGTTCATTGGCATCTAGGGGTCCCTCTTTTAATAAAATATAGCCGGGGATACCAATCTTTCCTATATCATGCATGGGCGATGCCATTTCAATCAGCTGCACATGCCTCATATCCAACCCGTAAATCATTGCTAGACGTTTACAATGACGCGCCATTCTGGCAATATGTTCACCGGTCTCATTGTCTTTGTATTCAGCCGCTCGGGATAAACATTGAATGGTTTCACTGCGGACAAGCTCTAACTCTTTATTGCGATCCTGAATGCGTGATATTTGCATATCAATGTAGATATCAGGATGTTGGAGAAAGCTCTGTTTGCACAGATCAGAGCAAAAGGCATAAAGGACATTCTTATGTTTCGTCGGATAATCTTCACTCGAAACAACCATACCGCATACAGGATCAATCATCATAGTTTTCCACCCAGCCATTTTGCATGATAAAATGGACAATGTTGCTCAAGGCCAAAATCACAGTGCTGAAAATATTCACCCTTTTCTCCTAATATATGGGCGCTGTCACAAGCGGCCAGTGACGTCAACAACGATATTAATACTTTAGGTTGAAACTGGCTTGCCAGCGTGTAACAAAGTTGACTAGTGGCAAAGCTCAGATGTTCATCATCGATGGTGCCGGTAATCAGGGCAATTTTCAGCCATGGATGGGCTTCCCTAATTTTTATAGCCAACTCATAACCGGACATACCAGGTAGATTGATATCGCTCAATACAGCAATGGGTTGTTCAAATTTGGGAGATTTAAGGAGCTGAAGATACTGTTCGGCAAAATCAAAACAACGAACATCATAACCAGCATCTGATATGATCGCTTCAAGCAGCTCTCGCAGATATTCATCATCATGGATAAGGTGAAAAATATTATTCGCCATCACATTGCTCCTGTGCGTAGTTTTTCATTCGTCGTGGCGGATTTGGTTAAAAAAGAGCGCCTGCCAACAAATCCTCGCCAAACTTGCCGTCTGGCGTCTATCTATCCTCGAGAACATTATGTTCATTCCAATGAGCTACTTGCAAAACTCTGAGTGGATGAGTGGCAATCCCACTTCGAGTGCATTTGTAGGATAGAATGAAGGGTATGGTTGTTCCATACGCTGAACGTAGCCTACAAATGCGCCGGAGTGGGGAAGTCAATTGCCGCTCATAGGTTTTACAAGTGGCTCCATAGTGTGCCTCCTTATCGACATCATTTTTCCCGAATCAAAGGGCATTCGTTGCATTAGCACTCAAATTGCCCTGATGTTCCCAAACCTGATCATGAACGACTAACATCAACCAGTCTGAATCATCTAAGGGTCACGGAAATAATAAAGTGTCCCAAGCTGCGTAGGATAGAAGTTCATCTTCAAGACGAAGAGTTTGGCGCATAGCAGGGCTATGTGCCATATTCTTCAACGTAGAAGAGGGGCTTATAGACCAGTAAAATGGGATAGTTAATTATTTCCGCGGCCCTAAGCAAGAGTATAGAGGATACGTGTAACACATAGGTCAAGCATTCATTGTCTCAATGAGCCGACAGATTGAATTACCTCCCGGCATGCCATCGTCCATGCCCTGCCACTGACGCTCGGCCAGCTCCATACGAGACTGCAGCGCCAGCAGTTCATCAATGTGCTTACGGTTTTCTCCAATACGTTGACGGATGATTGACCTGACCCGCGGACATGGGGACTCCCCGACCTCCGCATCGGCTAATACCTTGGTGATTTCAGCGAGTGTAAAGCCAAGTGACTTGGCGAGAGATATGAATCGTAGGCGATTGACATCCGCCATAGAAAACCGGCGATAACCATTTATCGGGTCGCGTACAGGACGTAGCAGCCCAGTACGTACATAATAGCGCACTGTTTCTGGCGTCACATTAGCTGTCGCAGCCAACCTTTTGACCGTCATCATATCAGCTCATCACTCGGTACTATCGGCACACAATTCAGATCGGGTACGAATATGATAGAGTTTTTCTACCGGCAGAATACCCACGATGCCATCACCCGAGATACCGGTATGGGCGGCATCCATAATACAGCGGGCAATCGCATCCGCCTCAGCTACTTGGCAGAATATTTCGATGCATATATGGCAACATGTCATATCCGGCCGGTAGAAATCATGGTATTCACCATAGCCACGTACCTGCGTGATACTGAGGCCAGCAACATGCATAGTAATCAGCGCTTTTTCGACCGCTTCCAATTTCTCACTTGTGATAATAGCTGTTATTTTTCTGTATTTCATACGCTTCTCCCTATCCCTTTGCCGGGGGCTTGTTGCAACATGCGGCATCACCTGTTGCCAGATTATCGAGCTCATTTTCCTCGGTATATTGAATCCAACCACGCTTCAGCCGCGCGGCCCAGCCGGAACCAAGGACAGCACCTGTATCGGCCAGCGCCCGCGCCATCTGATCAGATTTCGCCTCTAGCAGGTCATACGTGATGATGATTTGACAACCCTTCACCTGCACACATTTAACACCCATCAGCTGCTTCATGGCCTGCGTTAATTGTATCTCCAGCTCCCCATCTATGGCCTGATCCAGTGAAAATGTTCTGCATTTGATAATCTCACGACCACGTTTCTTGGCCGATCGTTTGCCCAGATAGAGCTGCGGACGGGCGATAAAATTCTCTCGGCATTGCGAGCTACAGCAGTAATAGTCGATGCCAACATGTTCAGCATGAACCAGCGACTTTTTTGCATCCATGCCGCAAACTGGACAACTATGTTTTTCTATATACATCATTCACCTCCATCACCGTGGGTTAATTTCCCCATAAAACCTGCAGTCGTTAAGGGCCACGGAAAGAATAAAGTATCCAGGTTATGCGCAGGATAGTTGTTGGATTCAAGGCGCCAAATCAAGCGCATAAGCAAGCCCTGAATGGGCGCGATAGCCTACTGCCTTTAGTAGTAACTCTGTGGCAACGCA
>JAUZRH010000172.1 GCA_030950555.1 Mariprofundus sp.
CATTCTGCGTTGCCACAGAGTTACTACTAAAGGCAGTAGGCTATCGCGCCCATTCAGGGCTTGCTTATGCGCTTGATTTGGCGCCTTGAATCCAACAACTATCCTGCGCATAACCTGGATACTTTATTCTTTCCGTGGCCCTAGGATGGAATGAAGGGCATGGTGGTTCCATACGCTGAACGCAGCCTAAAAATGCGCCGGAGTGGGGCAGTTAATCGCCGCTCATGGGCTTTGCAAGTGGCTCAACAGTTTAGATATTAATTATCGGCTCTACTTGGTAGTCTTTGTGGTGAGCTGTGTGTTTTTCCTAGCTTGTGTCATCAGAGCGTCAGCATATATGACGCTACCTTACTCAGCGGTGAAGGCGGCGGATGCGTAGTAGATCGACAAACATTGCAAGCGGATCAAGCAGCATACGCACTTTGGAATTCGGTTCATTGACCCAGCGCACCGGAATTTCAGCCATGGAAAAATCCAACTCTTTGGCCAGAAAGAGCACCTCCACATCAAAGCTAAAGCCATTGAGTTTCTGACGACTAAATATGGACTGGGCTGCCGCAGTGGTAAAGACTTTGAATCCACACTGACTATCCTGCATATCCAAGCCAACCATCAACTTCATCAATAGATTGAAGCTTTGCCCCATATGTTCACGTAGCCATGATTGATGCTCGGCAATATCAGAATCCGGGTGCTGACGAGAAGCCAACACCACATCGATACCGTTGGCCAGCAAAGGGAGTGCTTTCTTCACTTCACAAACATGTGTGGCATGATCTGCATCCATAAAAAGGAGGATTTCGCCCTCAGCCTCAAGCATGCCTCGCCGCACAGCGGCACCTTTGCCTCGATTTTCTGGCTGTTGAAGCAGACGCAGCTCAGGCATCGATGCCATTAATACGGACACGCTCTCTGAAGTCGCATCGCTACTTCCGTCATCCACTACTAAAATTTCAAATGTTTCGCCCAAACTTTGGGTCAACCACTCATGTGCTTCCTGAAGCGTTTTTGGCAAACGGTCTGCCTCATTATAAGCGGGTATAATAACTGAGAGTTTCATTGCACCACCTTAGGGCCGCGGAAAGAATAAATCATCCAATTCTGCTGGTCTATAAGTCCGTATTCTGCGTTGCCAAATCAGTTACATAGCCCTGCTATGCGCTTGATTTGGCGCCTTGAATCCAAACTTCTATCCTGCGCATAACCTGGATACTTTATTCTTTCCGTGGCCCTTATTTGTCGCTGTCACACTATAAAGCAAAAAGCCGCCCTGATCGAGCACCGGCTTTAGCAAAGCCAGCCAGGAAAGATCCTTGCGCGATTCACTACGCAACATCAATAGATAAGGAGACTTCATCTGTCGCAGTTTTTCAGCGCCATCCCCACTTAACATTAGCGCATAGTTTCGTTTAGCATAAAATGAAACCGATGGCGCATTCAGATTATAGCTATAAAAAGGAAGTGACTGAGGCTGCTGCTGGAGCTGCTCAACAATAGCCATAGTGGGCGCCTGTATTAGCTTGCCGGCAAAAGAACCCAAGCCAACTAACAGACTAAATTGCAACACCATACCCGTAACAATCAGACCCGATAGCAGCGAACGTGCGCCCTTCTGCCTAGCCAACCAAACAAGCGTTGCCAGCAGTAGCAAGCCAAAGGTAGATGTTAGCAAACCAGGGTGAATATCCTGAGCTAGCACAGCAACAGCGCGCGGATGGTGCGTTAGAGCTTGCAACCATGGGTAGAGAACAGGAAATAACAACAATAACAATCCCACAGGCAATAATAGCAAAAGTGTGAAACGGACTATATTTAAAGCATGTTTTTCAGCCAAGGGCTGACGCAACCAAGCTGCGGCCAACAGTAAAGCGATACCAGGGTAGATCGAAGATATATAGTGCGGCAGCTTTGTTTGGGCAAAACTAAATAGCACCATCACCAGCACCGTCAAAATGAGAGCCAAACGCGTCAACAGAGGTAGTGCATCATCACCTTGAAGAGTGTGCCACCCCTGCTTAAACGCCCACGGTATAGCCGCTAGCCAAGGCAATACAGAGACTACGAACACAACGATATAGTAGTGAAAACCGCCGCCATGCCCCTGCATCGGGTGTAATGCCCTTCCTACATTTTGCACCCAAATAAATTCATATAGAAAGCCTGGCCCATGTTCCGCCAGGATCATCAGATACCAAGGTGTCGCTGTAAGTAAAAATAGCGCTAAAGCCCATAACCACGGGATATCTAGCAAGAGTTTACGAAACTGCCCCATCAGCAATCGCTCTATCATAATCACCATGATCGGCACCACAGCGCCAACCGGCCCTTTAATACTAACGGCAACGCCCATCATGGCGGCCGTCCATAAGGCATGTTTACGCTCACCACCATGCAACCAGAGAGCGTAATTCAATAAACTCGCCGCAATAAAACAGTTTAATACAGCATCTAGGATCGCCGCATGAGCAAGAAAACCTACTTCAAGCATACTTAAAAAGATTGCCGCTACCATCAAACCAAAATGACGACTATGCAGACGAGTGCCAAAATGAAATAATAACATGGCTGTAATCATCGTAAATAGTGCGGATGGCAAGCGGGCGGCAAAAGCATTTTCACCAAACAGGCTAAAACAGAGATCCATCATATAATAAGTGAAGGGGGGCTTTTCAAAAAACTGCAAGCCATTTGCTGTTGGCACAATCCACTCACTATGACGCATCATATCAATCGCGGTTTGTGCATAGATAGTTTCATCATAATCAAATAGTGGCGCCATAGTGAGTGTCACAAGGGTAAGAATACCCCAAACCCAGAACAACCAGGTGGGAAGTGGATAGGCTGATGATTTTTGCATGCGCATAACCTAACCAGTAACACTAACAAATACAGGCTGAATATTCCCATGATCAGGCTCAAAATAGCATGCATATCTGATCTGCAAGTAGTGATGATAATATCACCGTGAATAATAATGCTAGCTATCCACTTCCACACACAGTATACTTTGGCTTGCAGACCATAGTTTAGAAATAGAGTTCATAAGTTATCTACTTGATATACCCAACGAACAGCCTACTTTGACAACTATCAATGCATAATTTATCGAACAAGTGGTTGAGGTATAGTTTAGATGGCAACAGGAACAGTAAAGTGGTTTAATGATACTAAGGGTTTTGGCTTTATCGCTCAGGATGATGGCGGCGATGACGTATTCGTTCACTTCTCAGCAATCCAGACAGATGGCTTCAAGTCTCTGCAGGAAGGCCAGAAAGTCGAATTCGAAATCGAAGATGGACAGAAGGGCCCACAGGCTCGTAACGTTACTGAAGCTTAAGTAACAAAAAGCAGCACAAAAAACCCTCGTCTGTTTCAGACGGGGGTTTTTTTTGATCTAAAAATGGGCCATCCTTCATCAACTATAAAACGCAGTTAACGCTTTAGGGCCGCGGAAAGAATAAATCATCCACGTGCGGGGGTCTGTAAGTCCGCATTCTGCGTTACCACAGAGCTACTACGAAAGGCAGCAGTCTATCGCGCCCATTCAGGGCATGCTTATGCGCCAAACAGTGCGCCTTGAATCCGAACTCTTATCCTTCGCATAACGGGACAATTATTTCTTTCCGTGGCCCTAAGTATTACGCCCGTCATTCCCGTGAAGACGGGAATCCATTGATTTTATGTTCGCAGAGCGTTTCAGATATGGGTTCCCGATTCAAGCTTCGGCAATGACGAGCGGTGGCCTATGCTCCCTACATCCATGAAGGGAGCCACTAGCGACTCATCTGCTACATGATAGGCTTTGCTCTGACCCCGCGAAGGCGTGGACTGGGCATCTATGACTTCAACCATATACAACAGCTGTAAAGAAAGCTGCGACAGATGCTTGTTATTATTTTTACGCCAGCGGGCTACTTGGGCGCTGCCAGCGAATATGTCCATCAGATTCAATGGCCACTCGCATCACAAGCCCCATGGCAGCCAACATACTCACCAGCGCCGAGCCACCATAGCTAATAAAAGGAAGCGGTAGACCAACTACAGGAAAAACCCCCGAGACCATGCCTATAT
>JAUZRH010000173.1 GCA_030950555.1 Mariprofundus sp.
AAGTGGCGGCGTTCCCGCTACGCGATAGGGTTAGCTAAACAGATCGTGGATTCCCGATCCGGTCGGTAATGATGTGCAATCCATACTTGAATCACTATACGGTCGTAAGGCTTAGGGCCACGGAAAGAATAAAGTATCCAGATTATGCGCAGGATAGTAGTTGGATTCAAGGCGCCAAATCAAGCGCATAAGCAAGCCCTGAATGGGCGCGATAGCCTACTGTCTTTAGTAGTAACTCTGTGGCAACGTAGAATGCGGACTTATAGACCAGCACGTGGATGATTTATTCTTTCCGCGGCCCTTAGGTCGGGAGACTATGGGGATTGAGGTCAAACAGTTTGTTGAATAAAAAACATTATAACCGAAAGCATCTCGTAATATTTGTCATTGCAGTTGTCCCATCTTAAAAGGGAAGCCACTCTTTTGACTGGCTCACTTTAGCAGTTGAATAATCCTATCACCCAGATCATCTAGATGGCACTGTTCCTGAACTGCGCCTATTTTCACCGCAGCGCCCGGCATACCCCAAATAACGGAGCTCTCTTTATTCTGTGCAAGGGTCATCGCTTTCGCTTCTAACATTTTTTTAAGGCCCCTAGCACCATCATCACCCATGCCTGTCATCAATACACCCACAGCATTTGAACCAGCCTGCATGGCAAGCGACAGAAAAAGCTCATCCACCGCAGGGCAATGCCCGCCCAGCTTTTTTTGCCCTTTTAGGCGGCATATATAACCTGATGTTTGCCTTTTAATGCGAAAATGATGGTCGCCTGCTCCAACATAGATATGCCCTCTTAAAATAGCTAATCCATCTGTAGCTGCAACTACACGCATGGCTGTGGCGCGATTGAGACTGTCAATAAATGAAGCAGAAAACCCTGTCGTAATATGTTGCACGATAAGTACGGCTGGAAAATCAGCAGGAAATTTAGCTACCAATTGACGCAAGGCCTCTGTACCGCCAGTCGATGCACCAAGGGCAATAAGCTTGTCAGTATGCTTATGTAAGCGTGGTTCTATTTTCTCGCCACTCGTTTTGGACGCTGAAAGAGGAGACTTACCCCTATGCTCTAACGCTTTGCTATGGTAATGGACGGAACGATGTAAAATATGCTGTAGTAATTCACTTTGAAATCTATAATCGTGTGAAAACAGCCCGCCATCGGGTTCAGTTAACAACGCTATCGAGCCAAAACTAAGGAGCTGCCGCTCTATCTCAGAGCCAATTAAACTACGTGATAATAGCGCCACAATGTGAACCGTCTGCGGATGCATCAGCTCAGTAAGAAATAAACTAACCACCTTCACCTGCTGTGGATCAATTGCGAGAAGCAAGACATCTGGTTTTTGAGATCTTAATTGCACCCGTACCAACATTGGCTCAGAAGCCACACCCACCACTTCAATGTTTTCCGATGCATGGATCATATCCACCAATGCCCAGCGGCTCTTGGCATCACCTTTCATCACCAATGTTTTCAGAACTGCCATCAATCACCTTTTATCCATTACGCGTTGTTTGTTGATACCATCTAGCCACTGAGCCACTTGTAAAACCCATGAGTGGCGATTGACTTCCCCACTCCGGCGCATTTGCAGGCTACGTTCAACGTATGGAACAACCATACCCTTCTCTATCCTATAAATGCACTCGAAGTGGGATTGCCACTCATCCTCTCAGAGTTTTGCAAGTAGCTCCACTTATGAATATTATTTTCGCCATGCTATATTTCCATCACACAACTAAGTTTATTGTGAAAATCAGCCCAGTTGATTGGCTTGGTAATATAGCTCGATGCTTGAACATCCACAGCACAAGCCACAGCACCTTCACCCTCAAGGGCTGTAACTATAAAAATCGGCATATCCTCACCACAAACCATGTCACGAATCAATCCGCATGCTGTAAAACCATCCATTTCAGGCATATCCCCATCGAGCAAGGCTATTTCAGGTTGATATTGTACACATGCCTGCACAGCTTGATCACCATCTTCAACCGTCACCACAGTATATCCATTCAGCGAAAAAAACTGCTTCAACATCACACAAAACATCGGGTCATCATCAGCAATCAACACGGTCGCACCTTTTCTTATCCGCTTGGGTCTATTCATTATAGCACCATTCCCTCTTTTTTTCCAGGAGATTCCATACCCGGACAGCTTGAACAGCCTCAAGGCCATTGAAGCCTCATCCCTAATAACTACCTAAGTTCCTCTAGCCACTGCTCTTGTAGCGCGATAAGCAGTCGTTCCACGGCCAACGCTAGTTTTTCAAATTGTCCCGTGGCGGCAGTAAGATCGCCTTGGTCTGCCAATTTTTCCATCTCATAACAAATATCGCCTAACTCAATAGCCGACACGGAGCGACTAGCTCCCTTTAGTCGATGGCAACGCCTACGCAATAGCTCCCCATCGGCAGCTTCAATAGCAGCAGCCACATAGCCGACCTGTTTGGGCAACTCAGTGGTAAATATATCCAACATCTCACCGAGTCCGAAACCCAAATCTCTACGTAACTTATGCAAGCCGGCTGTATCAAGAACAGCGCAAGCTACCACATCTAGCCCGAGTTCCGCCGTACCTGTCTCCACGCGCAACGCATGAACGGGCAACCACGCTTGCAGGGTTTGCTGCAGTTGATCCAGCCTTACAGGTTTACCAATAAAATCATCCATGCCCGCATCAAAACATTTTTCACGGTCACCCTGCATGATATTTGCCGTCATCGCCACAATAGGAGTCGCGCTATGAAGCACCTTTGAAGGCGAAGCTCGAATCAAGCGAGTTGCCTCAAAGCCATCCATCACAGGCATCTGACAGTCCATCAAGACCAGATCATAAACAAATTGTTGCATGGCTTTGACGGCCTCTTGACCATCGGCAACCAAATCAACCGTAGCACCAAGACGATTCAACAGCCCTTTCGCTACCATTTGGTTGGTGATCTGATCTTCCACGACCAAAACCCGTGCCTTGAACTGCGGCACTTCACACATGCCCTGTGTTTTTATTAGCTGTGCTTGGCCATCATAGTGGCCAGCTAAGTGTAGCAGGGTGCTGTGCAGATCCGATTGATTAATTGGCTTATTCAAGCAAGCATCAAAACCCTTGGCTTTAAACTTTCCCGTTTCACGGGGTAACTCTTGCCCCGTAAGTAGCAGTACATGCGTATGAGCGAGTTGTCTATCTCGCTTGATCAAAGTCCCCAGCGCACAACCATCGGCCTCTGCTAGCTGCTCATCGAGTATGACCATACTATAGGGGCAATGCTCATGCACGCCTTCTTGCAGCATTTTTAACGCCTCTTGACCATTGTTTACGAGCGAAAACGTCACCTGCCAATAACCAAGCAATTCTCCCAACAAGGTGCGATTGCTTTGCCTGTCATCCACGACAAGAACCTTTTCACCATCCAGTTTACCAACGCTAGGACAGCGTCGCTGCGTTTTGGCATTGGCTAGGTTCAGGGTAAACCAAAACAACGATCCTTTGCCGAGTTCGCTTTTAATGCCAATCTCACCATCCATCATCTGCACTAGCTGCTTACAGATAGAGAGGCCAAGTCCTGTACCGCCATATTTTCGCGTTGTTGAGCCATCAGCCTGACTAAAACGTTCAAAAAGCTTATACTGCTGCTCCTCACTGAGGCCAATACCGCTATCAATCACTTCAATATATAGCTGGGTATGTAATGCTGTCTGCTTCTGCACTTTGTAATGAACCGCAACTTCACCTTGGGCAGTAAACTTAATGGCATTATCAATCAGGTTATTGAGTATCTGACGGATACGGCCGGGGTCAGCCCTCAACCACTGATGCGTCACATAATTAGCAGGGCAGATCAGCTCCACCCCTTTGTCATGGGCATGGTGAGCAAAATTTGTTCCAAACTCCTGCATCAAGGGAGCTATATCAAAATCAATAAGTTCTAGTCCTAAGTACCCCGCTTCGATCTTGGAGTAGTCGAGAATATCATTGATGATTGTGAGCAAGGATTCAGCACTGTGCTGCACGGTCGTGGCAAATTTATATTGTTCCTCGCTTAATGGCGTATCCAGCAGGAGGTGCGTCATGCCGATAACCCCATTCATTGGGGTGCGAATTTCATGACTCATGTTGGCAAGAAATTCACTTTTTGCTTCATTGGCAGCTTCAGCAGTAAGCTTGGCATCGATCAAGGCCACTTCGGCATGCTTATGCTCAGAAATATCCTGCACTGTGCCAGATGATCGCAATGGTTTGCCGTTTTCATCGAAGCTTGTAAGGCACTGCTCACGCAGATATTTAATCGAGCCATCGGCAAGCAGCAAACGGTGATCGATCGTACGGGGTGAATGGCTGTTAAAGGCATGCTCAAAAGCATCGCGCACATATTGTTGATCATCTGGGTGAATGGCTGCTATAAAAGTGTTAAAGTTGCCATCAAAGAAGCGTCGGTCAGCATGAAAAATATGAAACATTTCATCTGACCAACGCAACGTATCAAGGACAATATCCAGATCCCAACTGCCAATCATGGCCATACTTTGAGCTTGTTTTAAGCGATACTCACTCTCACTGAGTGTTTTTGTCTGGCTCAGCACGGACTTACTCAGTCTATAATTCCAAAACAGCGAGAGCATCACACTCAGTAGCAGAAAACCAAACAGAACAAATAACAGATACTCGTTTTTTTCCAGCCAACTCGGCTGGTGCAACACCCCATGTAGCCACTGTTTATCAATGACTTGCAATTTTCCTGATGCACGTAGGTGAGCCATGGCCAAATTCAACTGATCAATTAAAGCATTGTTACCCTTTTTCGTAGCGAAGGCCATATCCTCGACAAACAGCCCACCAGCCCCCATCACTATATGCTTGAATTTGTATTCCGTAATCTTACGCATACAGGCTTGTTGGCCGCAGAAAAAGGCATCAATTTTCCCAATATCTAACTGCAACAGACCATCCAGTTTACTCTCCACTAAAACTCGTGAAAAATCATCCCGGTGTGCTAGTTGTAATAATGCGATATCATCTTTTTGGAAGCCAACAATATGTCCACGAATCGAAGCTATATCAACAATCTCGGAATCATCTTCATGACGAAAAATAGCCTGGCTAATCTTACTATAGGGCTTGGAAAAAAGATATTTCTGCGCCCGCTCATGCGTCTCTATCATATTAAGCAGATCAACCTTGCCTGATTCAAGTGCGGCAAGCGCATCAGACCAAAGCATCGGGATGAATTCGAATTGAACCCCCAAATCGCGGCCCATCGCATCTAATAGCGAGGGGGTAAATCCGGACACCACGCCACCAGCCCCGACAAATTCGTAAGGCGCATACTCTCGATCAATGGCTACCCGATAAATCACTTGGCCACTTTGTTCATCCGCATACGACGCGACGGGCCAGAGCAGCGCAGCAAAAAAATTACCGCACAAAAAAACCAGCGCCATAATAGTTGGGGGCTTCATTCGTAGCTTATCACACCTCGTCGATTTTTTTCGCAGCAAGCGTAACACTTTATGTCAAAAACCATCATGCCATCGCCACAAAACCCGTGACTTTTGCAAGTAACGCTATAGAAATTGAATCCTTGCCAACGTAGTTCAACGCGAAAAAAACCGCAAAATAGATTTCACCCATATCGCTTACAGATTATTAGTGTAGAGCCTTTTTAAGCCAGAGAAAGCCACAAGTAGCTGACAGACTGGAGGCCAAAATGATTCCCAGACGCTCATCGAAAAAAAGATTATCACCACTATTATCAAAGGCAAGCGAACCAATAAAGAGACTCATCGTAAAACCTATACCACAGAGCAGCGAAACACCGTAAATTAACGACCACCCCACACCGTCTGGCAGCTTGGCGAGTCCCATTTTCACGGCCAGCCAAGCAAAGGTAAACACACCAATTTGTTTGCCAATAAATAGCCCCAGTGTAATGCCAATAGTTACCGGATGTAATAGCTCATCCATACCCATCCCACTTACATCCAAACCCGAGTTAGCAAAGGCAAAAACAGGAAGGATAATAAAAATAACCAGATGGTGAAGGTCGTGTTCCAGCTCCTTGAGCGGTGAACGACCACCCACCTGTTGCCGAGCCAGCGGGATAAACATCGCCAGAATTACTCCTGCAAGTGTGGCATGTACGCCCGATTTTAGCAGTGCGACCCACATCACTAAGCCTAAAAAAAGGTAAGGCATCAGCTTGTAAACATTCAACCTGTTAAGCAGTGCCAGCATCGCAATACAAATAGCGGCAATCATCAAGCTGATAATGGAGATATTACTGGCATAAAAAATGGCAATAATAATGATCGCACCGACATCATCAAAGATTGCCAGTGATACTAGGAATGTCTTTAGTGGCAGCGGTACGCGATCTCCCAGCAGCGTTAGAATGGCCAAAGCAAAAGCGATATCGGTAGCTGTTGGAATAGCCCAGCCCTGCAAAGCGACGGGATCAGAACCATTCACCAAAACATAAATTAAAGCAGGAGCAATCATGCCACCAAGCGCGGCAAAGGCAGGCAAAGCAATCGCGCGCGCGCTGCCAAGTTCACCTTCAAGTATCTCCCGCTTCAACTCCAAGCCAATAATGAGAAAGAAAACGACCATCAGTCCATCATTAATCCATAGCAACAAAGGCTTGGCAATTTGAAGTGCGCCTATCCTAACTTCTACCGGAGTATCAAGCAGTTGATCGTAGAGACTCGCGAGAGGAGAGTTTGCTAGCAGCACGGCAAGCAGCGCCGCAGTGATCAATAGAATGCCACTGGCTGATTTGAGTTTTAGAAATGTTTTAATCGCTGTAATCATTGGCTTCCAATGCTAGGAGGTAAGCATAGTAATTCAAGCATGGATTACCTCTGCCATCATAATCACGACTACAGGCAAGCCTAGAAGCCTTATCCAAGCATACAAAACGTAGCTAGGAAAACCGGAATTACGTTGGATTTGCATGAACGCTTACAACTGCTCATCGTTCGCTTATTTTTATTGGAGTTCAGGAGATTGCGATCCAAATACTCTATAGTTGTTCCCGATTACGTACACAGCTCAGCTATGTGCCGGTCTATTAATAAGAAAGAGAACGCACTACTTGGCATCCTTCATATTCCGATTTACACATTAAGGCTTTCCTTAAGACGGAAAAGGCTTCGCCAAATAGTTGATTCTCTCACCCCCCAACCCTCTCCCGGAGGGAGGGAGAGAGTTGGGGTGAGGGGGTCAATAAAAAACGCCCCTGATAATCCGGCTTACGGAAACTAAATAGGCATCTTCTAGTTGTGTAGAACGTCAACTATTTTTTATGACTGGTGAAGGATGCCCTTTGTTATATAAAACGCAGCAATATGACGCTCTAAAAATATTAGAGACCCCAATATCTTGAATTCTCTATCACATAGAGCCAATTGCAAAACTCTGGGTGGATGAGCGGCAATCCCACTTTGAGTCCATTTTTG
The DNA here is from genome assembly GCA_030950555.1 of Mariprofundus sp. Taxonomy (GTDB): domain Bacteria; phylum Pseudomonadota; class Zetaproteobacteria; order Mariprofundales; family Mariprofundaceae; genus Mariprofundus. Next base: position 7,466 of record JAUZRH010000173.1, read on the forward strand.
AGGTGGAATGAGGTGCATGGTGGTTCCATGGAGCAAACAACAGCGCGGGTTGGGCCAAAGTGGGGCCGCCGATCGCCGC
>JAUZRH010000174.1 GCA_030950555.1 Mariprofundus sp.
ATCCACGTGCTGGTCTATAAGTCCGCATTCTGCGTTGCCACAGAGTTACTACCAAAGGCAGTAGGCTATCGCGCCCATTCAGGGCTTGCTTATGCGCTTGATTTGGCGCCTTGAATCCAACAACTATCCTGCGCATAACCTGGATACTTTATTCTTTCCGTGGCCCTTAGTTATGGGACATTATAACAGTCCAAACACCAAGACTCAAAGTAAAATAGGCCATCTACTTACTTCTGCTCTCTTTGTGCCTTTGTGCTTTGGTGGTGAAAAACTAAATAACCGGCCAACCACAAAGACACCAATGCTTGCTTTGTTCTTATTTGTTGTAGTGTGCATGCGTGGTTAATCCTAGCTGTGAAATTTTTTGACTGAACGAGCCACTTGCAAAACTCTGGGTGGAAGAGTGACAATCCCACTTCGAGCGCAACTCAGGATGGAATGAAGAGCATGGTGGTTCCATACGCTGAACGCAGCCTAGAAATGCGCCGGAGTGGGGCAGTTAATCGCCGCTCATGGGTTTTGCAAGTGCAAGTGGCTCTGAACTTCATGGATAATCATGATGCTTTGAGTTACCCTCTGGTGAAAGGCGCCCTTTTAATGTTTCTGAACGTCCGCTAGTCCTAACGCATTCCACCCTTCGTGACCCAGTTTTCTCATGGTTTCCATATTCTTCTCGAAGATCATCTCGGCTTCAGGAAAGACGGCGACCGCTTCATCAATGCTATCTTCGCGAATCAGATGTAGTGTGGGATAGGGCGAACGGTTGGTGAAGTTGGTGATTTCATCAGTTTTGGTACCAGCAAACTGGTAGTTGGGATGCATACTGGCGACCTGCAGTATGCCAACCAAGTCGGCCTCTTCCAGTGTGATATTTACCACGGCGAGGAAATCATTGTAGTCGAGGAAGTCTGTGAGTACCTGCGGATGGATGAGCAGTATGGTGTCAATTTTGTCGCGTGGCGTTTTTGCCAGTAGTTCCAACTCTTTGAGCAGATCGCGCCGTAGGTCATCTGGCGTAAGTGCTGTACTCACCACGTAGCGAATCAGTTTTTTGACGTGTACCGATTTGGCGAATGGGCACAAGTTAAGGCCGATCACAGCTTTTTCCAGCCACTGCCTAGTCGCGGCGATGACTTCTTCATTTGTAGTGTTTCGGTTCACTTATAGATCCCCCGATGATTTTCTTATAGATGATGGTATGTTAAATAATGATCAGGCGGCAAGATAGGACATGTATCGTCAGGGGTAACACATGACATCCAATAAAAGTGGGGTCATGTCTTGCAATCATGCATTTTCCACCCATTCAAGCCTATATTCAAGCATCTTCCCATGTACCTTAGCTATAATCAAGTGGTTAAAAACCTACGATTGTAAAATATCGTATTGCAAGACCTGACCCCCAAAGTTCTTTTGGGGTTATATGAAGGATGCCTTATTTTCTATAAATCTGACTCAGATTGGCAATCCATGCCTTGTAATAGCTGGACGGTGACCATATCACCGGCTTGCAGGGTGCCGCTATCCGCAGGTACAATCATCAGCCCTTCGGCCAAGGCCATCGACATTAAAACGCCACTACCCTGCGCACCGGTTAGAGAGGCAACATAACCCTGATCATCTAATTCCAGCGTGACGCGGATAAACAGGGTGCGGTTGCCTGCGCCTTTCACATTATGAGGTAAACGCGCTTGGACGGTACGCAAGAGTATTTTTTTATGGCCCATAACCGCTCTTAAAGCGGGGCCAACAAACTCCTCAAAACAGACCATGCTGGCGACCGGATTACCCGGCAGACCAAATACTGCCGTACCGTTTTCTGTTGTGCCGAAGGCCAGAGGGTGACCGGGACGCATTGCTACGCGCCAGAAGTGGAAGGTAATGCCTAATTCATCCAAAATGGGACGCACAAAATCGTGGTGTCCCACCGATACACCGCCGGATGCTAGCAACACATCGTAACGTAACCCTTCGGTCAGTTTGGCACGTAGGTCTTCTGGATCATCTTTGGCGATGCCTAGCAGGGTGGCTTCAATACCAAGGCTTTTACACTGGGCATAGAGGGCATGTGAATTGGCGTTGGGGATTTTGTTTTCATCAATGGGTTCATCAATGGCTTCCAACTCATCACCGGTGGAGAGAATCGCCACCGTGGGTTTGCCAAATACAGGCACCTGTTTCTGTTTTACCATGGCCAAAATCGCCAATACACCCGGTGTAATCAGCGTGCCTTTTGTTAGAACAACATGACCTGTTTTTAAATTTTCACCGAGTGGGCGAATATTTGCACCTTTTTGGGGCGGAGTCAGAATAGCTACCTCATCACCATTAAGAGTCGTATCTTCTACACGGATCACGGTATCAATACCTGCCGGTGTGGGTGCACCGGTCATAATACGTGCTGCCTGCCCCTTTCCAATAGTAATTTTAGGCATCTGGCCGGCTCGAATATCATCCACGATGCTCAAGCTGATAGGTGCATCAGGTGTCGTTGTAGCAATATCGGCATGGATCACAGCATAACCATCCATGGCCGACACATCATAAGGCGGATGATTACGGTTGGCCGTTATATTTTTAGCTAGTACACGGCCGAGGGAATCGTGCAGGTCTACCGCTTTAATCGCGGATATCTTCATCTGCGCCAAAATTGAAAGCTGTGCATCAGTTACTGAAAAATCACTCATCTGTTTAGCTCCATCTGTTGAATATCCTCGGGACTATCCAGGCTTATTAGGCTCTGTAGCTGAGGGTCAATATTTTTAACCTGCTGCTCATCGAGCATGCAGCAATTTAGCGTATCGAGCAGGCGCATCATACTACGATTGCCCTGCTCAAGGCGACGGTGCATCAGTGGCAGCGAAGATTTGGCATAAAAGCCAAATAGCGGTTGTGGCCGGCCATGGGTGTAGGTAAGCACGGCATCATAGTGCTGCCGCTTTGACGCCAGCAGCTCTATCAATGGTTTGGAAACAAAGGGCATATCGCAGCCAATGACAAAAATCCACTCAGTTTCTAGCTGTTCAAGTGCTGCGGCAATACCAACCATAGGACCGCGCTCCTTTGACAGATCGATAATCTGTCGACAGCTGATCTCCGGACGAAGCTCACGCACACTCATTAGCACATCTACAAACAGTGGTTGTAGTTGTTCCAACACATGTTGCACAAGAGGTTTGCCATGCAGCAGCGTGCTGGCTTTATCAGCCCCCATACGACGTGATTCACCACCGGCTAATATAACGGCCGTACAGGATTCAACAGTGTGTTTGTTATACATCCGAAGTTGGGAAGTGAATGGGCTCGCCGTCCATACTGACACTATTACGTTTTTGCCAATAGTCGGCAATACCACTCTCTTTTTTCCTCTCGGCCCACTCGTTGAGCATCGGTCGCTCGCCCACAAAATCGTACAGCGGCACACCAAAGCCACATGAGGTATGCACCAGCTCCACATGCATGTCAAATATCTGACGGGCACCAGGTAGTGGATCAAAATGGCTATATAACTCATCCCACGTTTCATCACCCGGGAAAACGGTTTTGGCATGGCCATAGAGGCGTAGAATTTTCGCTTTCTCATCGAATGAACAGAACATCATTGTCATCCGATTATGGCTCTGCATATGTGCGGCTGTTTCATTGCCACTACCGGTAAGATTCAGCCAGATTACCCTATTTTTGTCCAGTACACGCAACGAATCCAACCCTTTAGGGGAGATGTTAATGCTGCTATCAGCTGTTGCGCTGCCCACAAAATAGATGTGCTGCTCATTGATAAATTTTATCTGCTTCTCTTCAATTTCAGGAAACTTTTTACCCATCGCTACTCCTCTGCCACGCCACGCATCCAGTGGCGAATAAACTTCATGATGGCCGCCGTATCATTCAAGTCCAGCAGTGGACGTGAACATGGTAGATCAGCAATATCAGTGGCTACTGCAATCAGCTCACTTTGATCACATCTCGGTGATTGTGAACGTGCAGCACGCACCACCTCAATCTTCGGGCCGGCAACCGAAGCATAACCCTCCACCAGTACCAGATCATAATCACCAAAAAGACGACTGGCCAATAGTTGTGGGTTAAGATTCTCATCGACATTACTGACCATCAACATCTTTTCTGGCCCAACCAGCAGCGATGTAGCCGCTCCCGCCTGCTTATGGCGCCAGCTATCTTTACCTGGTGTATCCATCTCAGGTTGATGATGAGAATGTTTAATGGTGGCGATGCGCAGGCCTGCAGCGGAGAAGCTGGCGACCAATTTTTCCATTAGTGTGGTTTTGCCTGAATTAGAGTAACCCACGAGGGCTAGAATCGGCGTTGTCATGGGTGTTCGGTGACCCAGGTGTCACCCTCCGGTGTGATCTCTTTTTTCCAGATTGGCACCCTCTTTTTAAGCTCATCAATTAGCCAGCGACATGCATCAAATGCCGGGCCGCGATGTTCAGCTCCGACAATAATCAGCACAATCTGATCGCCAGCGTGCACACGGGTGACGCGATGAATAATAGACGCTTCAATAATATCAAACTGTGCAAGTGCCTCTTCTCGAAGGGCTTGTAGTGCCGCCTCCGCCATGCCGGCATACTGTTCAAAGCTAATGGATGAGACATCACGACCCTCCGAAAAATCGCGGGCACAACCTAAAAAGGTAGCGATGCCGCCAATGCGTTTGGAGCAGCTGCGTAGAGCCTCAACCTCGGTTTGAATGGAGAAATCTTCTTCCTGTATGCGCACTCTCGAGCCCATGTTAACCTCCTGCAAACGGTGGCATGATTGCCACTTCATCATTGGCGCGGATGATGGTTGTTCGATCCTTCACTTGCTGCTGATTGACCGCCAGCAGTAACGGCTTACATTCACTGCAACCGACCTGTTCAATCACCTCTGCCAACGTTATCTCATGGCTTATCGGCAGCAGCCACTCATGCCGCCCTAGCTTGGCTGCAATCATACCAAAAAAAAGAACACGAATCGTCATGAACGCAACCACACACCGGATTTTCCGCCGCGCTTCTCTTCGAGTTGGATGGCGGTGATGCGCATACCCTTATCAATCGCCTTGCACATATCGTAGATCGTTAATAGCGCTGTTGAGACAGCTGTTAACGCCTCCATCTCCACCCCTGTTTTTCCATTACAGCTGACAGCAACCTCCACTCGTAGTCCTGTCGTTGTCTCTAGTTCTGAAAAAGTGACATCAACACCGGAGAGCATCAATGGGTGGCACATGGGGATAAGGTCAGAGGTTTTCTTGGCTCCCATAATGGCCGCCACATCGGCCACCGCCAGCACATCACCTTTTTTTAGCTTGCCCTGCTGGATATGTGCCAAGGTGTTTGTTTGCATATAGATCTCACCACTGGCTATGGCCACTCGTGTGGTCACCTCTTTACTGGAGACATCGACCATGCGTGCGCGACCAGCGTCATCAAAATGGGTTAATTCATTCATATATCACATCCCTGTTTGGTTGATGCAGCACTTCAGCAAAGAGTCGCCCCTCGCGCATGCACCAGTGTTGATTCGCTAAAAATTTTGTATCTTCTGGATCATGACTGACCATAATCAATGTCATCTCCTGCTGCTGCCAATATGATTTGAGAAGCTTGCGCAGGCGCTGACGCAGCGCGGGTGCCTGGGCGGACAGCGGTTCGTCGAGCAGCAGTAGTTTAGGCTTTTTATAAAGGGCTCGTGCCAAAGCGATACGTTGCGCTTCACCGGTCGATAACATTGCTACCCTTCGCTCCATTAGGTGGGTGACTTCTAAGGCTGCTGCCAGCTCTTGTAGCCACGCTTCATTCGCAACGACGCAACCAAAAAGAATATTTTTCTTCACACTTAACCAAGGCAAAAGGGCCGGATCACTCCAGAGGCAGCCTATCTTCCGTTTTCTGGTGGGTAGGTTGAAAGCTGAGCCACTATCCAGCCAAACCGTATGGTTAACGATCAGTTGACCCTTGACTGCTTCAAAGCCTGCGATTGCGCGGAGAAGCGTGGTTTTACCCGCACCATTTTCACCCGTGACAAGAATGAAGTCATGCTCAAACGAGATATCGGCTTGTAAGTTAAGATTGCCCAGTTGAGCGGAGAGTTGAAGATGGTTTTTCATCGATGCATGAGCCTCTGCGCCCCTAGTTGATTCACCGAATAGACCAGTGACAGCATAACAAATGAGATGGCTAGTAACACCAGTGCTAAAAGCCATGCATCCGATTGCTGCTGCATCTCCACCATCTCAAACAGAGCGATGCTGGCCACTTTTGTTTCGCCCGGAATCGAGCCTCCCACCATTAGCACTACACCAAATTCACCCATGGTATGGGCAAAGGTCAGCGCTGAGGCAACCAATATGCCTCCTTTGGAGGCAGGTAATAGCAGCTGGAAAAATAACTGCTTCACATTTAAGCCTTCTGTTTCCGCCATCTCCAGCCAACGCTTCGGAATGGCTCGAAAGGCCTGTTGCAACGGCTGTACGGCAAAGGGCAAGCTATAAAGGACGGAGGCGAACACCATGCCGGAGAAAGAGAAGGCCAAGGAGCTATCAAAGAGCCGCTGCCAGAGCAGACCTAAGGGGGAGTGGGGCGCTATCATCATCAATACATAATAACCAAGCACCGTGGGTGGCAGTACAAGCGGCAAAGCCACCACCACCTCTAGTGCTGTGCGGCCCACAAAAGAACGATACGCCAATAGATATGCCAGCGGCAAAGCGATCAGCAAAAGAATGGAGGTAGTAACAAATGCTAGTTGCAATGAAATCATCAGTGACTCAAACATCATAAGTTCCATAAAAACGAGGGGGTACGACTTCAGCCCCGCAGCTTTTGAACGGTGGTACAACACCTACAGGGGGTGCGACTTCAGTCGCGCAGCTTTTGAACGGTGGCGCGACACCTACAGGGGGTGGGGCTTCAGTCGCGCTGCCTTTTTTAGGTAAATGAAGGGAGTCTTGCGAGAGTCCTTGCGAGAGTCCTTGCGGGGCTGAAGCCCCACCCCCAGATAACTTCAAAGGATTGTTTTTTATATATTGATAGACGACAGAAAAATGGTGCTCATCACGTATCAATGTATCGTAATAATCATTTTCCCAGAAAGTTCCACGCCTACCCAGAAGGTTATTGATCTCTTTGGCACTACCGCCTTTAACGCTCTTCATCACGGTAGAGAGTTGAAGTAATGGTTTTATCAACATATGGACATGATTCGGCATCACACAAAAGCAGGTCAACTTATAAAGTTCACCATCTTTCTCTTTGATGTATTGATATAAAAAGCGCAAAATATCTGCAGATAAATAGCTCCCTTGAGGGGATAGGTCGAGATATTCATCCATCTGCAGCTGCTTTTTTCTATCAGGGAGGTGTTGAGCTGACAGATTTACAACAAATTGATCCCTGCTATCTGCTGTTCGGAAAGAGATAAATTGGTAGTGGCCGTTCATATCTATGTGAGGCAGGTGAGTGTGAATCATCATAATGATTCTTGTGGGGCTGAAGCCCCACCCCCTAGGGCAGGTAACGCTTGTAAAAAAGCATGCGCATAAGGTTTGTTTGTTAGCAAAACGGCTCTGTAGGTAATGGTAGCGATATGGTAATCATGCGCTGTGACGGGAATAAAAGCTGCGTCTACCAAGCCTTTGTTGACCATCATTGTCGCTTGCAGGGCATTTTGTGCATAAACAAACTTAGCGGTCAAAATTTTCCATAAACCCTGCTGTTGAAGGTAGTGTTTACTGACCTGGCCAAACGGGGCAACATCTGGATTGGCTATGGCAATATGACGAATCGCAGCGGCTTTTAATTGACTCACATCACGCACCACGCGACAGCCTATGGCTATCCCTACATAGCCTTTGCCGACAGCTATCGAGGTGGTTGCCTTGCCTGCCTTTTGCAGTAGTGCCGGTCGCTCATCGTCGGCCGCAATAAGTAGATCAAAAGGTGCACCCTGCATAATCTGATTATACAGGCGACCGGTAGAGCCGGGGATTAAGTGAATGCTCACGTCATGCTCTTTTTCAAAACGCTGTGCCTGCTGCTGTATCGCCGTGTAGAGGCTCGATGCCACGGCTACGGTGATGCGCTCAGTCGCATACGCGCATGAGTTCGCCCAAAACATAGCAACGCTTAATAGCGTCATGTTTATCAAGGTGCGCGCTGAGCTGTTGAGCTTGTGGTGAAGCCGCATGTTAACCACCAATGGAGATCATGGAGCGTTTGTCACTATCGCTGCTAAAATCATAGCTGCCGACTTCAGGTTTCAATAGGGCAGCACGTCGAAAAACCGAACGAATCGCCTCATCACTGCCCCCTGCTCGAATCAGATCGCGTAGGTTTAGTTGTTGATCCTCCGGCAGGCAGGAGCGAAGCCCACCATCGGCCGTTAAACGCAGCCGATTACAGCCCTCACAAAAGCGTTCGGACATCGGCATAATAAAGCCAACCTCACCCTGACCCTGCTTTAGAGGCAGGTAGCGTGCGGCGCTATTGGTGGTCGATAGGGCTGCATCAACATCCACTCGGGCACGCACATCCGGGCGCTGAAGTATTTCATCGGTGGAAATATAGTGTTTTTCCCACGCCATTCCCTGCTTCATAGGCATGAGTTCGATAAAACGAATCGTCGCCTGTTTGGATAGGGCAAAATCGATTAATTCAGCCACTTCACAATGCTCACCACCAGCATTTATACCGCGCAGTAATACGGTATTTATTTTTATCGGTTCGATGCCCGCTTCCATAGCAGCATCAATGCCTGCTAGTACCGGTGCCAGCTCTCCACCGGTAAGCTTTCTAAAACGTAGCGGATTCAAGCTATCCATACTGATATTGATACGTTTTAAGCCCGCATCAGCTAGCTCTTTTGCATACTTTTTTAACAGTGTTGCATTGGTTGTCATCGAGAGGTCATCAATGCCGGGTACGGCTGCTATCATCTTGATCAGTTTAACCAGGTCACGTCGAACCAGCGGTTCACCACCGGTAATACGAACTTTATTTACGCCCATTTCTGCGGCTAGGCGAACAATGCGTTCAATCTCTTCATAACGCATAACCTGAGCATGTGATTCAGCCTGATATAGATCCGCTTCAGGTCGACAATAGTCGCAACGCATATTACAGCGATCGGTCACGGAGATACGCAGATAGCTCAGCTGACGATCAAATCGGTCAATCAGATGATCTGTAGCTGGCCGTGATGGATAGAAAGAGAGGGGGTAACTTTTCATGCTGGGGGACGTACGGTGGCTTGTAATATGAGACCTCTTATCAATATGCCTTTAGGCAATACATTTATATTCATTGTGCGCTTTCGGCCTTTATTGGGCTCTCTTTACGATGCAGTGATCGGATCTGAATCGCCTTCTCCTCTAAAAAGCAGGCTTCGCGGCAGAGCCCACAGCCGACACACTTTTCAGCATCAATAGAGGGTTTTGCCCCATGCCATAGCAGCGCATCAGGGACCGGGCAGGAGCCTCTACAGGCACCGCACTCAGGGCCTTGATAGGGTAAGCAACGGTGAGGCTCAATCACTGCAATGGCGATTTTAGCTAGGGCTGCCTCTGTTTCAGGCGGGCGTTGCAATGCCGTCGTTGGGCAGGCCGTTACACATGGCCAATCACTGCAGAGATGGCAGCCTTTGTGAGTTAAGTCCAGAGCTGGCGTGCCCACCACTTCAACACCACAACTGATTGACAGGTTAAATATTACTTCATGTGGACACGCTTGCACACACGCATTACAGCGTGTGCAAGCGAGCAGAAAATCCACTTCACCTAAGGCATAGGGAGGGCGTATCCAGTGCTCTGCTCGCTCATTAAAGTGCGACTCCAGCTGCTTACTCACCACCTTGCCAACAGAGGCCGCTCCCTGCCTGAAAAAGTTACGCCTATCCACCTTAAAACCTCATCATCATCGGCTGTGTTAGCAGCCAGAGTTGTAGTATTGTGATTAATAAAGCAAAGAGTGCCAAAGGGAGCAGTGAAAAACCACGTCGGTTTGAATCATGCGAGGCTAATCTTGCGGCACGATGGCGTAAAATGAGCAGCGACATGCAGAAACCAAACAGCATAAAACCGCTCTGCAAGATAAATAGTCCAGCTTCACCACTACCCATGGTTGGCATTACACGGCTCATCGATGGCAATGCCTGAGTAGGGAGGCCAAAGGGGTGTAGTAGCCATGACCAACTATTTTCACGCCATAGATGGGTAAGGTTATGTGCAATATGATAGCCAAAGGCTAGGGGCAGCAGCATAAATGCCATATCAATAAAGAGTTTTTTAAATCCGATCCTCTGCCTGCATAACTTCATCGTGACGGCGATTGCCGCGGCATAGAGGCTAGCCACTAGCAGCAGTGTAGTCGCCAACAGAATGGTAAAGCCCCACAATAAAAGCCCTGACTCCCCCAGCCATGCGCTAAGCTGTTGCAGCTGTTGTTCCCAGATCGGCATCATTGTTAGCCCGTGCAGTAGCGCCAGAGCTAGCAGCGCGATTACAAACCACGCTTCATCATGACGCGGACGAGCATCCTGGCGCGCCTCCTGACTCAACGGGCGCAGTTTCCAACTAATATTCGCGGTGGGGCAACTACGCACACAGTTCGTGCAGGAGGTGCAGTAGCTATTCTCTTTTAGGTTTTTCATTAACAGTCCGGTAGGGCATGGTTCGACTTGCTCGCTGCCACGGTAACACTCCAGCGTTTCACAACGGCTGCACACCTGCGGATCTACAGGGCGCAGCGCCACAGGTGCCAGTTGACTATAAAAGCCAATGGTGCGACCCACGGGGCAGAAATAGCGACAAAAGGCTTTACGCTCAAAGAGCGCATGCGATGTGGTGGTGATGATAAGCATCAACATCGCCAGTAGTGCGGTGGCATAGGGATCGGCAGTGATGCCATAACCGAGTTCCAGCCAACTTAAAAGGAGTAACATTAGTAGTGCCGGCCAAACACTGCGCAGCACTCCAGGCACAGCTAGGTTCAGGCGCGTGCTGTTATCAGAAGCTCCCAAAATATTTAGGCGCGTTAAGTAACTGGCAATAGTATCCCACGGGCAGATCGCACACCAACCGGAACCAAGGAAAAAAACTGATACAATTAATCCAGCCCACCAGATATTCCAGGTAAGTTCGGTGGCTAGGTTCTGTTGGGGCAGGGGAGTGCCATAGAGGCCGCAGATGATGACGAGAAAAAAGAGCCCAACCATCAGTAGTTTTAATGACAGTAGCAGCAGCTGCGAGCTCAATAGGCGGGTGATCCAGATTGCCAGTGGTGAGCTGTTTTCGACACGATTGCTGGCTTCGCTCAGCACCGGTAATCGTGCCAGTATCGCCCATATAGCCATCAATAACATACTACAGCATAAGCCTTCAGCCCAGCTAAGAGGCATTCCCGCATGCATCATGGGCGCTGTGTCTGGCGCATCTTGGCTCGGTTGACGCGTCGTCGTTGGGCAATATTAACACCTATCAGCAGTACAAAAATCAGCGTGACAGCCACACCAATCACCCCCACTCTGGATGGCTGACCAATACGCAATGGGAAGTCGATATGATAAGGCTGCCCGTTGGCATTAAAGCTGGCGCTGATAATGTAGTCGCCCTCTTTGCTGAAGACAAATCCCTGCCGGAAGACATTATCATCTACTGGCTGATCACCAATGATCTCCTCCTTTGATTGGAACCAACTATCATCGCGCACTGAGAAACGCACCGTTCCCTGAAATGGCTGGCCATTGTCGATCGTAGAGGCATAAAGATTGATGCGTCCGACCTGCCCCGGGCGGGGAAAGGCAGGGAAGATCATGTAGGTGACAAAATAATCACCAATACGTGTCTCTACCTGCATGCTTGGTGGGGTGTTGGAGTCCTCATTCAGGCTATAGGAGGGCCTCCCCATCACATGGTGGGCCGAGGCAATCATCGGCAGAGCAAGGCTCTGTAGTAAGATCAGTATAAAGACTGTTTTTTTCATACTTTCAAAATGGCAAGCTGCCACTCTTTAATGTATGTGGTGCGATGCTTTGCATGCCGCTAGCTACGACCCGTATCGGCAGGCTGGGGTGTGGGCAGACTTCGACACACTGACCGCAGCCGACACAGCCATCCTGCACAAGTGGACGATATATACCTGCAAATTCAAAACGAATGCCCTGCTTTCCCAATGGACAGATATTACCGCAGGCACCGCAGATGCCTGTATTCACCCAAGGGTAGCAGGTTAGGCGGTCTATCTGGGCAATACCCATATTCACCTGTTTGATGATCTCCTCTTTTTTATAGGCTATTTTTTCCAGTGCATTGGTAGGGCATACCTCACCACATTTCATACACAAAATGCATGACTTCTCCTCAGGCACAATATAGGGGGTGTTGGCACTGCTACCGCCATCCCGCAAATGGAACTGAATACATTTGGGCGGACAGACTTCTGCACATAGTCCACAACTAATACAGGCAGCCATAAAGGCATGATCATCCCTCAAGGCACCGGGCGGACGTAGCTGCATGCGTCCGCTGCGTCCACTTTTGTGGCTTACTGGTTCGGCAGTGGGAGAAAGCAGTCGGGCAATGCCGAAGGGCAGGCAGGCGGCCACCACCACGGCTAAGCGCAAAAAGAGTGATTTAAAGAATGCTCGGCGTTTTATAAGCCACTCTCCTTTTTGAGCTGATCGGCTTCTCGCCTGCTTTGGCGATACTTAGGCCCTAAATATCCATCTCCTTGACCCGCCTGATCACGAATCCGGATGGAAAAATGAAGTGCATCGGTCGGACAGATGGCGATACAGGCCGTGCAGTTGTTGCACTCTTGGCCAAAATCATCACGCATCGGTTGCAGGCTGAATTCACAAATTGCATTGCATTTACCGCAGTCATTACACTGCTCTACCCTTCTTTGTATGCGAAATAGACGATAGCGACCCAAAAGCGCATAGAGCGCGCCACCGGGACAGAGGTAACGACAGAAGCCACGTCGAGCGACCAGTAGATCAAACAGTAGTGTTAGGATAAAAAAGATCGTGCCACTACCAAAGCCGCCTAGGGCAATCGCGTAATAGAGTTCTCTGCCGATAATGGCTGGCGGATAGATCAGCGCCACCATCACCGATCCAAAGGCCGTTGAGAGCGCCAAGCCGACGATTAACACTAGATATTTTAAACGCCGATCTAAGCGCTGTTCTCCGCTGATTAGGCCAAGATGACGGAGCCAGACAGAGAGGCTGCTATTCATCTCGTAGATCAGCGTTGCCGGGCAGATCCAGCCACAAAAGAAACGACCGAAAATGATCGTCAAGAGCACAGGGATCAAGGCACTTAACAGAAACGGCCAGTACAGCTGCAAGGAGGCGGCCAACTGCCCAAGTACCGCCAGCGGATCACTTAGTTGCAGGCCAAAAAGCGTGGCCGACCAGGTGTTCCCCTTGATTGCATCAAGTTCCTTTAGCGGGTGCTGAGTAAACCAGGAGGTTAGCAACGCCATTATATCATAAAACTGCTGTTGCGACGGCGTTAGAAGATCGTAGGCGTGCGCTGCCAAATAGGTTTGATAGAGGCTGATTGATGGTATCAGTGCCAACATGGTAAACACGATGATCAGCGTCAGCCAGCGCAATTTATTGAGATGGCGCCAGAGAGAGCGTCGCAGCGTGGGTGCGGCGGTTAGTTTAGGTTCATGCATCATTCGTTAGCTATAGTCGGGAATGACACGGATCGCTTGCGGCATCTGAATACAGGCTCGTTCGCAAATACCACAACCCACACACTGATCCAACACATGGGGCTGCTCCAGCCGCCCGACCCGCAAGGATATATCCGGCAGTGGGCAGGCACGATAGCAGACACCACAGGTTTTGCCCTGAAACGAGAGACAGAGGCTCTCATCTACCCGCGCTCTGCCCATCGCTACGTTATCGATAATTGCTTCTGCCGTATGGGCAATAGGAGCCAGTGCACCGGTCGGGCAGATGTCGCCACATTTCATGCAGAGAATACATGCCTGTTGGCGCGGAATAATATAGGGGGTGCCCATCGCCTCCACGCCGCTTTGCAGATCAAAATATTGAATACAGTGATTAGGGCAAACTTCCGCGCACTGCCCACAACGAATACAGCTGCTTAGAAAATCCGTTTCCGGAAGGGCCCCCGGTGGGCGTAAAAAACGCATACGATACTGCTGCACGCGATTGGCCGCCCAGGCACTGCCGGGAACTGCCTTGATGGCTAATAGCGTCGCCGCTATGCCACCCAAGGCAGCCAGAACGAATGTTCTGCGGTTCATGTTAAGACGAGGGTCAAATCTTTTCTATACGTACGGCTAATTTCTTGAAATCAGCCTGACCCGAAACAGGATCATACGCACGACTGGAAACGGAGTTGACCAACCATTTGTTTTTGCGAGGATCGGCACTATCGGCCACCGATAAATTCCAAGGACTAAACAGATAACCACGCGGCACACTATTACGCGCCGGTTTCACCAGGCTGTTTCCACCGACCTGGGCACGCGCTTCATAAGAGCCACGGCGGGAGGAAATACGTACCTTATCGCCATCATGAATACCCATCGCATCGGCATCATCCTGATGCATCTCCACATACATCTCCGGCACCAGCCGCTGCAGAACGGGCGAACGCATGCTCTTGGCTGAATGAAAGTGCTCATAAACCACACCCAGTCCCAGCCAGTAGGGGTATTTATCTTCAGGTACATCACTCCAGCGCTTATCACGGAATTCTTCATCTGGCAGGTCCGGGGTTAAGGCCATATCGCGTGCTTTGATCAATACATCTTTATGATCAATGGTGTAGTGGCCTTTTTTAACGCCAAACAGCATCAACTCATCGGTGACGGCTTTGCGTTGGCTATAATCCTGCTGGCAAAACTTAAAGTGCATTTTTCCATCCGGCGTGCGGAATGCGCCATAGGGTTTATCCTTCCAGCCTTTCTCCTGATCCATATAACGGCGTGGTGTGCCGCCGGCTTTAGCAATATCGTAGGTGGGTGCTGGCCACTGCACGCCGCGCAGATCACGTAGCTGCTGATAGGGAGAGGTGCCATCTTTTTTCTCTACTTCCAGCATACCGGACATATCAGTATCAGTACCGGCAGAGGCAGCGAGAATTTCGCGGAAAATTTCTTCTGTATCATAAGAACCATCATCAAGCTTGGCCCAAGGGAAAATCTTTTTAACATCCAGACCCAACAGATGGCCAATCTCTTTGCCCTTATCAATGACCATATCCAGATCAGAATGACACCCTTTGGGTGCTTCGGCTGCCTTATCCACGACATAGAAACGGCGCTCGGATTGGATATAAACGCCCTGTACCTCACCCCACGTTGCCGCAGGAAAGATCACATCCGCATAAAGATTGTTCGGGGCATGACGATAAATCTCCTGCACCACGGTGAAGGTTTTCGTGATCGCAGGACGTACTAGGTTATCCTGATCGGGCAGATCAATATGACTGGCGTAGACTAGGAAGAGCGCCTTCAGATCACCCTGTTGTGCGCGTTCCAGCATACCGACAGCCATGCCAGAGTTTTTAGCTTTCATGGCATGAATCAGGTTCTTCTCCGGTACACGCCATGCTTTGGCCATTTTGGCGCGATGTTTATCATTATTCAAGCCGACGTTAAATGGCAGTCGGCCGGTCAGACCGCCGGTGAAACGTTCGCCCATGGCATTGGGTTGACCGGTCATCGAAAAGGGGCCGCAACCGGGCTTGGCCAGATTGCCCGTCATGCTGAGCAGGTTAATGACTGAAATGACATTATGCTGGCCATGGAGATGCTGGTTAAAACCGATCCCCCACATGATCAATACACCGCCATGGCCATTTTTACCACGGGCCAACCGTTTGCGGGTTGCCTCGGCAAATAGCTTTGCCACATCACGAATCATGCTCGGTGTAATCAGATCGCTGCCCATGCGATCCTGCACCTGCTCTGGGCTATAGTCTTTAAGTACGCCGTCGGTGTACGCCTGCCAACCGCTGGTATGCTGCTTCATAAATGCCCAATCAATCACATCTGGGTGGTCTTTTAGTAGCACGTGTGCGAGGGCGTTCAGAAAACTAATATCACCATTAAGAATAGGTACATGCACACTATTATCTGGGTTAATATCAGCATAGCCCTGGGCTGTGCCGGTGTTTCTAGGCTCTACCACCACCGTTGGAATATTGGCTTTTTTCTTGTAGTCGGCAATGCGCCAGAAAATAATCGGATGCGACTCACGGGCGTTATGGCCAAAATGCATCACCATATCGCTTAGCTCAATATCATCATACGACATCGGTGGTGTATCGGATCCGAATGTTTTGAAATAGCCCGTCACCGCAGAGGTCATACACATACGGGCGTTGGCCTCAATGGTGTTAGAACCCATGATGCCTTTCATAAAGAGATTTTCCAGATACTGCCCTTCTAGTGTCAGCTGACCGGAACCATAGAGGCCGATGGAGTTGCCGCCATGGGTTTTAACCAGGTTGGCAACCTTATGGGCCACCATCTCAGATGCTTGCGCATAGGGGACGCGTACAAAGTGCTTGTCATCAAACGAGCCTTTAGTTTTAGAGACATACTCCAGATCACCATGTCCAGGCTTGTTCCACTCATGCCATACATCTTTACGAACCCAGCTATCACCTTCCAAACGATCTACATAGATCGGTTCAGCAGCGGTCAAGCCTTTAATGCATTGCAACCCTTTGTTGGTTGGGTGATCCGGATCGGGGCGCATCGATACGATTTTACCCTTTTCTACCTGAATCAGCGTACCACAACCCACACCACAGTAGGGACAAGCAGCCAGTACCTCTTTGCGTTCTGCCGTGGGTATTGGCGATGGCGCCGCTTCAAGCTCCGGGTTGCCGGCGCTAAAGAGTGAAGCGCCAGTAACAGAGGCTGTGACAAAGGCACTGCCTTTCAGGAAATCGCGACGATCTACTTTAATTCGTTTCATGATGCATCTCCTTGAGCCTTGGTGGAAAGTGAACGCAGGTAAATAATAATATCATCGATCTCTTGATCCTTCAGTGCAGCAATCGCCTTCGGGCCGGTAAAAGCGCGCATGGCCGTTCCACTGCGACCCTGTTTGATCACTTCACGAATATAACCATCGGATGCTACCCGTAAGAAGGCGGCATCACCGATATGGGTGCCCGTATTGCCATTTTCATATCCTTGCCCTTTGATACCGTGGCAGGTCAGACATATCTGCTCAAACAGCTTGCTACCACGATGGCTATCACCCTTTGCCGTGGGGGCTCTGTTTACGGCCGCCGAACGATTTTCAGTGCTTGATTGGGAACGTAAATAAGCGATCACAGCATTGATCTTCTTATCTCCAAGAGTAGCCCAGGGTGGCATGCCGCTATTCATGCGCCCTTCGTTGATCGTTTTAAAGAGAAATGTATCCGAAGCGATCGACAGAAAATCAGCATTGGTCAACAGTGGAGCCATGCCAGCATGACCATTATCGCCCGCTTGATGACAACCCAAACAGTTGTTTTCAAATACCTCTTGACCCAGCGCAACATGCTTTTCGGCAAAAGCAGGCGAAGCCAGAATAAGAGCAAGAGGGAATAAAATTAGCGCCCGAAAATGATGGAATGACATGGAAACTCCTTTTGATCTATGTTATAGATGATAACATTTCTTTTAGCAATACTGTGCGGCCTGTTTTAGAATTTATAGTTAGCGATCAGATAACCAAAGCTTGCGCTGTCCGCCTTGCCTAGATTGCGCTCAGCCACGGCGGCACCCGGATTGAAAACACTGTAGAGGGCCACCAGTTTCAAGCCTTTTACTGCAGCGACCTTGTACACAGCTTTTAGGTCAATTTCGGTACCGGCTTTGGTTTGTGTATATGTTGAAGCACCGGCAAAAAGATTACCCGCACCCACAACATTCAGCCAATCACCCTGTGCTTTATCCAAGGTAAGGAAGTGCACATTGCCTATCAAGGTAAACCCTTTTGCTGGCGATGTTTTTAGCGAGAGACGCAGGTCCTTCATGTTGGCCCAAGAGAAGCGATCCATTTCACCATAGTGGGCATGATTGGTGTGGAAGGGGAAGACAAAACTCTTATGGGTTGTAGATGTTTTATCATCACCTGGACTAAAGTCATATTCTACACCGAGGCGTGTTTTCCAAGTAGCAAAGGTATAACCCACTTTGGCAGCATAAGCAGAGGCTTTCTGGTTCACTGTATTGTTCCATTTGCCGCTCTGAAATACAGCTTCGGCCGTACCATCAAAGCCATTTGCACGACCGAATAGACGCGCGCCATAGGTGTTTACATTACGACCCTTGCTAGCGCCAGCCGCCTGCTGGTTGTGGCTCCAATTAATAAAATAGGTATCGATACCCGTCTTAGGAGCCATAGTGTAAGTGCCATAAGCGCCAATCAGCGTGCGATCTTCCCAAGTGACCAGTGAACTACCCTGCGGAGCCGTTGTTTTAGGTGTCATCAAGACGATATCCGATGGATGCACAGCAAACGCATCCAGCTTCAGAGCTCCCGCATGATACATTACTTTCGCCCCATCAAATGTGCGCGCTACATCTTTCCAACCCAAATGACCCAGTAGGCGTTGATCACCATAAACTAGCTGCTGACGTCCCAGCTTCACGCCAAAATCACCCACGTCATACTGAATGTAAGCCTTCAGCAGGTCGGCTTGAGAAAAGTCCTGCGTGCCCAGTGTTACGGTGTGATTCTGTATTAGCACAGCCTGCGGCTGCAAAACAACAGATACACCATTACCAAAGTCAGCTTTCGTTTTCATATACAGTCTTGAGTCAAATTCCCAGCTATTCGAATTTGCAGCCGAATTGAAGTTAAGATTATCAAAAAACTGATAGCGCTCACGGATATCGGCAGAGGTCGTCCATGTTGCAGCTTGCGCCACGCTCGAAAAGCATAATACACCAACAAGTAAAGCTGATTTTTTCACTGTAAAACTCCTTATTGTTCTCATAGAAAAGACTCATTACACCGTAAGTGTCGCATGAAGAGCACAAAGCCTACAAAGGAAGATATGTCATGAAGAAAACAAACATCTTTTCCACCCTTTGATTTTATATTTTTTTTGAACATATTGAAATTTATCGGCATAATAAGTGTGGATATACTCCCGTCAAGTGACAAAAGATGACACGCAGTACATCTTTTAAAAAAAAGGAGGCAGACTTAAATCGTGCTGTTTTAGGCATCCTTCATATAACCCCAAAAGTAGTTGACACTTTTTTCAAAAAAACATGTTGCCAATAGGATGGACCGATCATCAAAAGATGATTTAAAAAGAAAAAAGGCATCCTTCACCAACCATAAAAAACAGTTGACGCTTTAACCTCACAGCTGACAGATGTCTCTTCATCTTCCGTAAGCCGGATGAATCATGGGCGTTTTTTATTGATCCCCTCACCCAAGCCCTCTCCCTGAGGGAGAGGGTATTGCTCACGTCACAGTGCATTTGCGCCCT
>JAUZRH010000175.1 GCA_030950555.1 Mariprofundus sp.
CTGCGTTGCCACAGAGTTACTACTAAAGGCAGTAGGCTATCGCGCCCATTCAGGGCTTGCTTATGCGCTTGATTTGGCGCCTTGAATCCAACAACTATCCTGCGCATAACCTGGATACTTTATTTTTTCCGCGGCCCTAAAGCCGCACCTCCGACTCTTTTAACAACATTTATCTAAAACATCACCTTGCTCTAACCTATTATCATTCGTGGACTTCGTCCCCCAGGGGATACTCTTTTGTTTCACACAGACCTGATCATACAGACCTGATGCCTTTGTGGTGAACGGTCTTTTCAACTACATGCGTATCTTTCTTCGTGCCTTCGTGGTGCAATCAGTCACAACCTTTTTCACCACAGAGATCACGAAGAGCACGAAGGTAAGTCTTATGTACCGTGGCCCTTATGCACGGTGAGTTATCTGTCGCGCGGCGAGACAGCGCTGCTTGCTTCTCAGCTTACGAAAAAAGGGTGAGACTTCAAATATATAAAAACTGGAGCATCAAGTGTGAATATTTAGCTCTGTTGCAGTTATTTGTTGAAAAGCGCCGCACGCCGCCTGCATTTCCAATCTCATGTACTATTGGGGCTGGGGCTTTCGCCGCGCATCAGAATCGATCCCTTGCGGGGCTGAAGTCCCACCCCCAGAGCATTGAAAATCAAGCAGTTTCAAATGTGTTATTCAAGAATGGCGCAGGCCGCTTGCATCTCCCGATCTGAGAGTAACAGAGCCATCTGCTGTTTGGGGTGCGGCTTTAGCCGCGCATCAGACTCGATCACTTGCGGGATTGAAGTCCCCCCCCCCCTCTTACGTCTGACTGAGTAGCTTTTACATACTTAGTGCCTTTGTGGTGAATATTATGACTACAGTATATAGCGAGAAAGATCCTCGTCGGCGCTGATTTCGCCTAGCTGGTTAATGACATAATCAGCATCTACCTCGATTGTGGCACCATTGCAGTCGCATGCTTCAAAGCTAATCTCTTCGAGTACACGCTCAAGCAGTGTGTGCAGGCGGCGTGCACCAATATTTTCAGTGCTTTCATTGACCATAACAGCGATGCGAGCCAGTTCAGCAATGCCGCCCTCGTCAAACTTGATGGTGATGCCTTCAGTTTGTAAAAGTGCTGCATACTGACGCGTTAACGATGATTCTGGTTCAACTAGAATGCGACGAAATTCAGCTTCTCCGAGTGCATTGAGATTGACCCTGATAGGGAAACGACCCTGTAGTTCAGGGATCAGGTCAGAAGGTTTGGCCAAGTGAAAGGCGCCAGAGGCAATAAACAGTACATGGTCAGTTTTGATATGGCCGTAACGTGTATTGACCGTGGTTCCTTCTACCAGTGGTAATAGATCGCGCTGGACGCCTTCACGAGAGACCTCGCCACCAGTGCCGCCACGGTGAGTGATTTTGTCCATCTCATCAAGGAATACGATGCCGTCATTTTCAGCGCGCTTGATGGCCTCATCCTTAATGGCTTCTTCGTCGAGTAGTCGATCGGCCTCTTGTTGCTGGATAACCTTGGTGGCATCAGCAACGCTCATGCGTTTAGGCTTGTGTTTCTTGCCTATCATATTGCCTAGCATCTCTTGCAGATCTAAGCCATTGTCCCCGCCTTGATTAGGAAATACCTGCATCATTGGTGTGCTGCTTGCCGCTTGTTCAACCTCGATTTCAACCTGGCGCTTGTTCAATTCACCGAGGCGTAGTTTTAGGCGCATTTTTTCGCGTGATTCATTACTGCTGGATGTGTTGTTGATGACAGGACCATTGTTGCTGACAGGGTGGGGAATAAGGATGTCGAGTAGTCGTTCTTCGGCCATCTTTTCTGCACGCGTCTGTACACGGATTAGGTGCTCTTCGCGCACGATTTTAATGGATGTGTCGACCAGATCACGGATAATGGTCTCTACATCGCGTCCAACGTAACCCACTTCAGTGAATTTGGTCGCTTCTACTTTAATAAAGGGCGCATTGGCAAGGTGTGCTAGGCGACGCGCTATCTCTGTTTTGCCGACACCCGTAGGGCCAATTAATAGAATGTTTTTTGGCGTAATCTCTTCGCGCATAGGCGATGGAACCTGCTGACGGCGCCAGCGATTGCGTAGGGCAATGGCGACGGCCCGTTTAGCATCATTCTGGCCAATAATATAACGATCCAGTTCAGCGATAATTTCGCGTGGTGTCATAGATTGACTCAAGACTCACACTCCTCAGGGATAGATTTAATAATGATATTACTATTGGTATAGATACAGATGTTGGCTGCAATCAGCATCGCCTCACGTGCGATAGCACTGGCTTTTAGCTCGCTATGGTTGATCAGTGCTGTAGCTGCCGCTTTGGCATATGCGCCACCGGAGCCAATTGCGGCAACGCCATCATCCGGTTCCAGTACATCGCCATTGCCTGAGATGATTAACGTATTATTGGCATCAGCAACAATCATCATAGCTTCCAATTGACGCAGATATTTATCTGTACGCCAATCTTTAGCAAGCGCCACAGCGGCACGCATCAGGCTGCCACCATGTTCATCCAGCTTGGCTTCAAAGCGTTCGAATAGGTTCATGGCATCGGCCGTTGAACCTGCAAAGCCCGTCAGTATGGCGCCATCACGAATGGAACGCACCTTGCGCCCACCCTGCTTGATCACCGTATCGCCCAGCGTGACCTGTCCATCGCCACCAATGGCAACCTCATCCTTTGTTCGAACGCAGCAAATAGTTGTCATTAACAAGCCTCTCATCATTGAATTAAGCCATGCATACTAACCTTGAAATAGAGGTGCGTCAGTAGTCGTTGTGAATTCGTATGATTTACAATGGTATTATAGTTGCTTATTTGTTCTCGAACTCAAGCGCTTAGCGAACGTTCACCACTGCTTCTTCATTAGTTGTCTTTTATTTGTGTTTATCAATTCTGCTGTGGGCCTCTATTATAACTTTTATACTCAGACGCACTGCCTGGCATAAAGCCAATGGATTCCCGCCGCCTTGCCCGTCATTCCCGAAGGTTGAATCGGGAATCCATATCAGATAAAGGCTCTGCCTATGCGTTCCCACGCAGGAGCGTGGGAACGAGGATGGATTCCCGCCTTCACGGGAAGCAAGCAGCGGCGTTCCCGTTGCGCGATAGTGTTATTTTCAGACTACCCGAATCAATCAGGCTCGGTTTTGGTTTTGGCTAACCCTATCGCGTAGCGGTAACGCCGCTCAAGATTCCCGTCGTTCACGGGAACGACGGTCAAAAGAACCTTCTTATGTTTGAGTCGTTATGATTTATTATCGACTGGGCCTTTGTTAAGGGTCACGGAAATAATAAAGTGTCCCAAGCTGCGTAGGATAGAAGTTCGTCTTCAAGGCGAAGAGTTTGGCGCATAGCAAGGCTATGTGCCACATTCTTTAACGAGAAGAGGGGCTTATAGACCAGTAGAATGGGATAGTTAATTATTTCCGCGGCCCTAAGGTCCCCTTACAATGAAAAGTGAGGAAATATTTGATGCTGTCTTACTCAATCCGTGCGGTGGGAGAGTGCAGCTTGGTCTTCTATTATGAATGACTTTGGATAGTCAGCTTCTTTTTTATTGTTGATGAATGTGCGTATTTTCCTAACAGCAGCAATGATT
>JAUZRH010000176.1 GCA_030950555.1 Mariprofundus sp.
TGCCGCATTTCCTTCGTATGGCTTACAAGCACTCAAAGACAGTGGCTGGCTTGAACTTTATCCTGAGCTACAAGCCTTGATCGGTTGCCCACAGGCTCCCCGCTGGCACCCGGAGGGTGATGTCTGGACGCACACGTTGCAAGTTTGCGATCAAGCCGCACAAATTGCCTGCAAAAATGATCTGGATGATGCTACGACAGAATATTTATTGTTTGCTGCATTGAGCCATGATTTTGGCAAGCCGGTTTGTACGACACTGGCCGAGTCAGGAGATCTATGTTCTCCGGGACATAGTGAGGCAGGCATTGCTCCGGCAAAACAGTTTATGCGAAAAATCGGCGCGCCTGCCCGCCTGTTTACATATATCCATCCACTGATACTGGATCACATTACCCATTTACACGGGAAGCCGACCCCGAGAGCAATACGTCGTTTGGCTCACAGGCTGGATCCAGCCAATATCGAATTATGGGAAATGCTGGTCGAAGCCGATGCCTCAGGTCGCTGCCCTGCCCCGCCATCGCGTCCGGCACTGGCATGGCTGCGTGAATCGCAACGTCTCCAATATGATCAGAAAAAACCAAGCCCTGTTTTGACAGGCAAAATCCTCATGAAAATGGGCGTTATGCCCGGCCCAAGCATGGGGAAAGTCCTGGATAGGGCATATCATGCACAACTCGATGGTGAAATCAGTGATGAACAATCAGCAATTGCCTGGTATCAACAGGCGGCGCACACCGGAAGTAACTGAGCTAAATAGTCAACTATTCAGAATCATTGACGAAATATTTACAAACGCTATAATGCCGCTGCTTTCAAAAAGGAGCCTGTAATGTCTCATTACCGTCGGTTTTCCGACACATCTGCCAGTGAAAAAATTCTCGATTCCATGTTCCTTATCACCATAGGCTTGGCTTATTTATTCGCTTTATTGAACCTTTATTATACCCATCAAGGCCGTGATGGAGAACCCGGCTTGTCAGTACAGGATGTGCAAATGGCTTATTACGGTTCTCATAACCAGACCAGGCTTGGCGCTGCTATCAATGGCCCGATGGAGCCAAATCTCCCCAATATGGCCGCCAAACAAACTATCCTGGATTGGGTCAGCAATGGTGCCAAAGAACCGGAATTTCACGAGAAAGTGGAACCGATTATGCAAAACAACTGCATCATGTGCCATTCGGCTGAAAGTGGCATGTCTATTCCCCACCTTACTTCCTATGCCGATGTAGTCAACCTGACCGAGACAGATACTGGTGCGACTATTCCGGCGTTGGTGCGTGTTTCACATATCCACCTATTCGGCATTGCCTTCATTTTGTTTTTTGTAGGGAGAATTTTTATCCTCTGTGAAATGCCGGTATCACTGAAGCGTATCACTGTTGCGATTCCATTCCTGTGTCTGCTGATGGATATTATTTCATGGTTTATCACCAAGCTTATACCTGATTTTGCCATTGTCGTCGTACTGGCAGGCGCATTGCTGGGCTTATCACTGGCTAGCCAAATTCTGATATCACTGTATCAAATGTGGATTTACAAAGCTAAATCCGTACCGATCGATATGTAGATCGGCGTAATTGTTTGTCTCTGCGTGCAATCATTCCACTTAAGGTTGATGCATTCAGAGGCTATCATGCATCCACGTCAACAAGACGGGATCAAAAAGGAGAAGGAAATGAAAAAAACGTATCTTATTCTAGCTGCTGCTGCATGTTTTGGTCTAAGCTCTCAGGTGGCTATGGCCGAAGTGAATGTTGAAGGGATTTACAAATCCAAATGCAAGATGTGTCATAAATTCGACAAGAAAAAAGTCGGCCCGGCGTTTAAGGATATGAATAAGGATCCGGCAGCACTAAAAGAAGCCATCGCCAATGGCCGTAAAATGATGCCGAAATTCAAGAAAAAACTGAGTGTTGAAGAAATCGATGCCATGGTTGTCTTTGTCCAGAGCAAGCAAGCTAAAGCCAATCCGTGTGCTGCTAACAACCCTTGCGCTGCTAAGAAACCTTGCGCTAAGTAAAGTTGTAGTAAATAGTTAGCCCTTCATTATTTGGAGGGAAGGAGAGTCTATGCGAATTAAATTCTGGATTGGGGCATTCGCCGCCCTTGCAATTATACCCACGGCTGCGAATGCTGCCGACACCATGGATGGAAAGACTCTTTACCAAACCAATTGCGCCAAATGTCATGGCGCAACTGGTGAGGTAAGCAAGCTTGGTAAAAGTCTAAAACCGTTTCCAGCGCGCAATCACAGGGCAATTGCCAAGTTGATTAGCCGCGATGAAATGCGCCGTATTATTACCTACGGTGTAAAAGGCACTGCAATGACGCCCAAAAAATACACGCTGGATGCATTGCAGATTGAAGAGGTCATTGATTATATCAAGACCTTTGATTACACCCCTGACCTGGCTAACGGCAAGAAACGCTTTAAGGCAGTTTGCTCCAGTTGCCATGGCATGGATGCTCGCGCACAAACCGGCATTGGTGCTAAAAATCTGGTCTATACGAAACTTAATCTGACCGAAATTGTGCATACCATGCGTTATGGTCGCCTGAATACATTGATGACCAGTAAGCGACACCAACTGAGCAATCCGGATATTGCCGATGTCGCCAGTTACGTGAATTCATTACGCTATCTGGCCAATCCAGCCAATGGTAAAAAATTATATGCAAGCAATTGTATCGCCTGTCACGCCACGCCGAATGACATCAAGCTCATTGGCAATGCCGCTGAATCATTCACTATGGCAGATTTTGATGATCGCTTGCTGGATCTTCGTATTCGCCATGGTCGCCATGTTGATCGCGCTGGCAAAAAGGTCGAGAAGCTGCCATCTGATAGTATTCAGGATATTATGGCTTATATGCGGGCGAACACGAACTAATGTGTAACGAAAACCGTGATTTAAGCGCCTCCCAATTGGGGGGCGCTGATCTTTTTGATCTGGCAATCATTAAAAAATACGACAAGGC
>JAUZRH010000177.1 GCA_030950555.1 Mariprofundus sp.
CCTGAACAGGAGTCGACGGATGTGTGATGACAAGGTAAATCGCTGTGAATGTCTGCATAAAACATTTGCCGAGCTAAAATTATTTGCCAATCTAGAAGAGGCGCAGAAAGCAACAGGCTGTGGACTTGAGTGTGAAGGGTGCCTGCCCTATCTGCATCTGATGTTTACAACTGGTGAAACCAGTTTCGACATTGATGACCCGCGTCTGACAAGTGTTTTATAGCGTATGAAAGTTGATCACCCCGTGCTGATAACCGGAGCGGCCTTTGTGGTAGTTGTTGCAGGCATGCAGGCTGCTGCTTCGCTGCTGGTGCCATTTTTACTGGCCGCTTTTATTGCCATTATCTGCCTGCCACCGGTCTACTCGCTGCATGCGCGCGGCGTTTCGACTGGCTTTGCCGTGCTGATCATCGGATTGGCGCTAGTGTTAACCGGTATCCTGATTGCAGCATTTGTAAGCTCCTCTGTAGCGGATTTTTCCGGTAATCTACCCAACTATCAGGCGCGTTTGCAGTTACAGACAGACGGGCTGATTGCATGGCTGGCCGGTTTTGGTTTGCAACTAGATTCACAGCTGATACGCGATAATCTTAGTCCATCTGCCGCTATGGGGATGGCTGGAAAGCTGCTGGCCGGTTTGGGTAACGCACTGGCCAATACATTCTTGATTGTCTTAACCGTGATTTTCTTGCTGCTGGAGGCATCAGCGCTGCCCCATAAGTGGGCCATTATGGGCGAACATGCCCCCTCCGGCGACCATTTTCGCCGTTTTATCAGCAGTGTTAACTCCTATCTGGCTATCAAGGGGTGGGTCAGCCTGGCTACCGGTGCGATCATTACGATTTGGCTGGCTATTCTGGGTGTAGATTACCCGTTACTCTGGGGGCTGGTTGCTTTTTTGTTTAACTTTGTTCCCAATATAGGCTCGATCATTGCCGCCATTCCGGCTGTGCTGCTGGCCCTTATTCAACTTGGCCCCGCTACAGCACTGGCTGCTGGCCTTGGTTATGTGGCCGTGAATATTATTATGGGGAATGTGATCGAGCCCCGTTACCTTGGTCGCGGCGTTGGTCTCTCTACGTTAGTGGTCTTTCTGTCACTGGTATTCTGGGGCTGGATACTCGGTCCTGTAGGTATGTTGCTATCAGTTCCTCTAACCATGATCGTTAAGCTGGCACTGGAAGCGGGTGATGATACCCACTGGTTGGGAATCCTTCTCGGCCCGGACATCGAACCGGAGCAGCAAAGCCCTGAAGAGATTTCTTAATTCACGATACCCGGTTTTTTTGCATTAGGCCACGTCGGAAGTCTACTATGGTGGTAAGAGGCATCATCAATCCCCTTGGTCGCAGGCAAAGTGGCCCCATAGTAGACCAGACGCCAATCAATTCTGCTTAATTCGGGCGGTCTGAAACTAACCCTATCGCATAGCTGGAACGCCGCTCAAGCTCCTATCGCGAGTGAGACACTCCCAACTCGTCATTCCCGAGGGTTGAATCGGGAATCCAGTTCCTCGTTCCCACGCTCCTGCGTGGGAACGCATACTCTGGGGCCAGGACAGGCCCCTATCGCGTAGCGGGAGGGCCGCTCCTTACTCCTGTCACGGGAATGACGAACCAGATTAAGCCAACCCTGAGTGGCGTAGGAGGGCGGCAACTGTGGGTTTGCGGCCACGGAAAGCGGTGAATTGTTGCATAATGTCCTGGCTGCCACCAATGGCGAGAATATGCTCGCGAAAACGAGCGGCAGTATCGCTATTGAGAATACCCTCCTCTTCAAAGGCCGCAAACGCATCGGCTGAGAGCACTTCGGCCCATTTGTACGAGTAATAACCGGCGGCATAGCCCCCAGCAAAGATATGTGAGAAGCTGTTTTCAAAGCGGTTGAATTCAGCCGGTTTAAGTACGGATATTTCATCTCGAACTTGCTCGAGTAGTTGGTGAACAGAGAGGTTTCCTTTTGTATCGAATTCGCTGTGCAGCAGTATATCAAAGAGTGAAAACTCCACTTGTCTGAGCATTTGCATGCCGGATTGGAAGTTTTTAGCTGAGAGCATGCGTTGGAATAGTGGTTCAGGCATTGTCTCGCCGCTCTGATAGTGGCGGGCAAAGAGATCAACCACCTCTTTTTCCCAACAAAAATTCTCCATAAATTGGCTGGGGAGTTCAACAGCATCCCATGGTACTCCGCGAATACCGGAAATACCCAGTTCTGACATGGTGGTCAGCATGTGATTCAGTCCATGGCCAAATTCATGGAATAGGGTCGTGACTTCATCATGCGTCCAGAGAGCAGGCTTATCACCAATCGGAGCATCAAAATTACAGACGAGGTAGGCGACAGGTAGTTGCAATGCACCATCCGGACGCTGCCAGCGGGTGATACATTCATCCATCCATGCGCCGCCACGTTTGTGCGCTCGGGCATAAGGATCGAGATAAAAGGCGGCTATTTTTTGATTGCTGGCATCAAATAATTCGTAATAGCGAACAGATTCATGCCAACGAGGGGCTTCCTCATTGGCGCGAATGGTGATGTTAAATAGCTTTTCAACTAATCCAAACATGCCATTGAGTACGCTCTTTTCAGGAAAATAGGGTTTTAGCTCTTCCTGTGAAATATCAAAGGTTTGTAAACGTAATTTTTCGGCTATAAAAGGTATGTCCCAAGCATTTAGTGTGCTTAGGCCGAGTGTCTGGTTTGCGAACTGCTTAAGCATATCTACTTCTAGCTGGGCTGATGGTTTCGATTTTGCTGCGAGTTCACGCAAGAAATCGCTGACCTCATGTGTGTTATCGGCCATTTTTGTGGCCAATGAATATGCTGCGCAGTTGTTAAAGCCCAGTAGCGTTGCTGCCTCCTGTTTTAGTGACAGGGTTTCAATGATTAGCGGGCCGTTATCCAACGCACCGCTAGAGGCACGCGTAACAAAGGCCCGGTAAAGTTGTTCGCGCAGTGCGCTACTTTGAGCATGCTGCATAAATGGTATGTAAGAAGGGGCATCGAGTGTGATTAGGTAGCCACTTTTACCGGCTTGTTGAGCCCGTTGGGCAGCGGCCTCAACAATGGAGGCCGGAAGACCCGCGATATCCTCCTCGTTGCTCAGGTGAAGTTCGAAAGCCTGCGTTGCATCTAATACATGTTGAGAAAACGCATTGGATAGCTCTGAAAGGCGCATCATAATAGTTTTAAATCGGGCTCTGTCATCGCCCTCTAATTCAGCACCGGAAAGGCGGAAATCGCGCAGCGCATGTTCAATAACTTGTTGGCGTTGATGGCTTAATTGATCAAAATCTGGGTGCTGACGCACTTGGCCTATGGCCGCATAGAGCTTCTCATTTTGAGCAAGCTCTGTATGCCAAGCGGCCATTTCTGCCATGCCCTGTTGATAGATAGGTCGAAGTTCATCTGAATCACATACGGCATTGAGGTGTGTTACCGGGCCCCAAACGCGGCCAAGCATTTCATCGACACCCTCTAGCGGTAGCATTAGAGACTGCCAACTGGGTTGCTCAATGGTTGTGAGTTGATCAACCACCTGGTGCGCCTGACTTAACACATAGTCGAGGGCTGGCAGTACATGTTCGGGCTTGATTTGGCTAAAGAGTGGCAGCTCACTGTCGATAGATTGAATAAGAGGGTTTGAGGCTTGATTGGAATTCATGGGGAGAACGATAGGTCTCGAATGATATAAGTCTATTGCTTCGTGCGTGATGATGGTGAAGAAGTGCTGGTGTGGTGGGTTTGCTATGCGCTAATTGTATCTCTTTGCTTGAATATATTGGGGGGGAGAACATACAAAAGGAGAAGCTGTTAAGCTGACACTATGTTGATCTCTGGCATTACAACCAATTATGAACGACCGCCAGCGGTTGTTGTGCCACCTGTTGTCCGTCCTCCAGCAATCTATCCGCCCTTTGTCATAGCGACCATGCAGCCGGTTTCGCCATTAACCGCTACGGGGTGGAAAAAGCATCCCAGTCGTTTTGATAGTAGTAGGCAGGATTCGTATGATATGCATGGTCATTTTGTACTGTATTGGGAAAGTCTGGGTACGGTTTACGATAGGGTGATTTAAGGGCCTCGGAAATAATAAAACATCCAAAAGGTGCGCAGGATAGTTGTTGGATTCAAGGCGCAGAAACAGGCGCATAGCTGGGACTATGTAACTGTTTCTGCAACGTAGAAGGCGAGCTTATAGACCAGTAGAATTGGATG
>JAUZRH010000178.1 GCA_030950555.1 Mariprofundus sp.
CCCATTCTACTGGTCGATAAGTCCCTCTTCTACGTTGAAGAATTTGGCACATAGTCCCTACTATGCATCAAACCCTTCGCCTTGAAGAGGAACTTCTATCCTGCGCAGCTTGGGACACTTTATTATTTCCGAGGCCCTTAAGACGGGACAGCTGCAATGACAAAGATTACAAGATGCTTTCGGTTATAGTGTTTTTTATTCAACAAGCTGTTTAACCTCAATTCCCATAGTCTCCCGACCTAAGGGCCGCGGAAAGAATAAATCATCCAATTCTGCTGGTCTATAAGTCCGCATTCTGCGTTGGCACAGAGTTACTACTAAAGGCAGTAGGCTATCGCGCCCATTCAGGGCTTGCTTATGCGCTTGATTTGGCGCCTTGAATCCAACAACTATCCTGCGCATAACCTGGATACTTTATTTTTTCCGCGGCCCTAAGCCTTACGGCCATAGCGTGATTCAAGTATGGATTGTACGTCATACCCGACCTGATCGGCAATGACGAGAAAAGATATTTTCAAGCTTGAATCACTATATTACAATATAAGGGAGGCTATTAAACGATTCAACTTAGCGATATCCACAGGTTTGGTAATAAATTGTGTATCTTCAAAGCCGGTCATATCAATATCTAACAGTTTCATATCATAACCAGATGCAAAGATAATCGGCATGCTTGGTACGATGTTTCTTATTTCCTGAGCTAGTTCACGCCCATTCATATTTGGCATGACTAAGTCTGTTAGTAGTAAAGAAAAATTATTCGGTTGTTTTCGAAATACTTCCAATGCCTGTTTTCCATCTGCTGCGGTTACGACTTGATAGCCAAAATCAGTTAAGATTTCATTTATCGTCTCACGTACGATATCTTCATCATCAACCACAAGAATAAGCTGACCTGCACCTTCGTCTTTAATAAGCACAGATGCTTCACCGGTTTCCTGCACTGGCTGCTCGATAAGAGGCAAATACACTGCAAATGTAGTGCCTTCTCCAAGCGTGCTTTTTACTTCGATGTTACCACCAAATTGTTGGATAGTGCCAATAGACATCGACAAACCCAGGCCTGTTCCTTGGCCTACTTCTTTGGTTGTAAAGAATGGGTCAAAAATTTTAGCCACCGTCTCTTTATCCATACCTTTGCCGGTGTCTTCAACTTTTAAGCAAGCAACACCTTTACTTACACTGCAATGCTCACCATTTAATTTACACCTACTTTCTTCGTCGCATGACCTCACACTCACAGCAATATAGCGATTCTTATCTCTTTGCATCGCATCACGGGCATTATTCACAAGGTTCATCAACACCTGTTGAAGTTGAGGAGCATTTCCATGCACAAAAAGATTTTCAGAGTTAAAGTCTTCGATCAATCGAATATCTTCGGGCACCCCTAGTTTTGCTGTCTTATAAGCCTCTTTAAGTACAAGGTTTAAATTAAAGTCACTGGACTGCTGACGACCCTGATGAGAAAAGGCCATTAATTGTGCAATGATCTCAGCTGCCTGTTGGCTGAGTGAATCAATGGATGTTAGGTATGGGTCAATTTCAGGTGTTGAAACTTTTTTTCTGGCTAAATATAACTTACCCATAATGCCTGCGAGAATGTTATTGAAATTATGGGCTACCCCACCAACGAGCGTCCCCAATGCTTCCATTTTTTGCGTTTCTCTAAAGGCTTGCTCCATCGATTTCTGCTTGGAGATATCAGAAAATGTACCTACATAATTGGTGATATTACCCTCATCATCGCGCATAGCACGAATATGCAGCCTTTCTGGATAAATTTCGCCACTTTTACGTTTATTCCATAAATCACCCTGCCATTCACCTGTTGCTATAATAGCTGTCCACATACGTTGATAAAATGCATCGGACTGCTTGCCTGATTGGAGCATCTTCGGATTATGACCGAGCGTTTCCTCAACGTCATATCCTGTAACCTTTGTGAACGCTTCATTTACATATTCAATTGTTCCGGCAGAATCCGTGACCATGATGGATTCTCCAGCTTGTAGTAAGGCTTTGTTCAGTTTGTTTAATTGCGATGCCTGTTGATTATGTTCAATAGCCAATAGTGCCAGTGATGCTCCTGTTTTAATGGTATCTAGATCTTGTTTTTTGGGGCTATTAATATGGTCGTAATACATGGCAAATGTACCAAGTACAACCCCATGCAGGTCAATGATAGGTTCAGACCAGCATGCATATAATTGATGAGAAAACGCTAACTCTTTATAAGCCTGCCA
The DNA here is from genome assembly GCA_030950555.1 of Mariprofundus sp. Lineage (GTDB taxonomy): Bacteria > Pseudomonadota > Zetaproteobacteria > Mariprofundales > Mariprofundaceae > Mariprofundus. The sequence continues at coordinate 2,247 of JAUZRH010000178.1, forward strand.
ACGTGGATCATTGGCAATATCACTGACGATTACACGCTCACCTAAAAATGCTGCTGTGCCGCATGAACCAACATTTGGACCTGTTTTTATACCATCAATAGCTTGGTAATACGCCACAGGTAAACTTGGTGCAGCCCCATGAATAAGGTGATTGCCACGCCGCAGTAAAATGGATGCTTTTAGACTAGAGTCAGCTTTTTCATACATGAGAACGATACTTTCAAGAGACTCTTTGAGCGGTGTGTTTTTTACAATTCCAGCCAGAATAGCATTACTCTGGTTGATAAAGTGCTTAGAGTGGTTTATTTGCTTGTCCATTTTATTGAGCTCTTGAGCCAATAGGCTTAACTCACCCTTGCCCTCAATCTCAAGTACTTCAATTTCTTCAATTTTATAGTCTACCTGAACATTGGATACAAACTTATTGAGCGTTTCAATCGGTTCGTTTACCCACCTTCGCAACAATAGACTTAAGAATAAAATGAGCATCAACGTGCCAAAGGTAAAGTACAGAGCTTCCCACATTTGGCTGCTGTTTAACTGTTCAATATGAACACTATCATCGTAGGCAAGATATAAAGCCCCTTGTTCAAAGCTGCGCAATCCGGATACTTGATTTTGAATGGAGATGGGTAAAAAGGCATAAATTATTTTTAAATTATCACTATCAATAAACAGAGCCTGCTTATTATGCTTGAGTGAATTTATTGTATTGATTTTTTTCACTTCATTGAGCATGCGTCCTTTCCAAGAATAATCTGTCGCATAGATGATGTGACCATTTCCTCCAACCAAAACAGCATAACTAATCTGCGGGTCGCTCATTGTGATGGACACTTCACGCTCAATATCCTCAGTAAGAGAAAGTCGAAAATAACGTTCAATGTTTGCTTGTGTCCGTAAAGCTTCAGCTTTAAAGGTTTGCATGTTTTGTTCAACCATTTGCTTGAATGTAGATTGATAATGTTGCCACATCAATAGCGTACCCAAGGGGAATAATGTTAGGCCAATCAGCAGCGGTATGTATATTTTTAGTTTTCTACTACGAATAATCATTGCATGAAATCCGCTGCGAACAGGTTGTTGATCTGTACTTTATGTTGAAGAAGCTGGTGTTTAGTCATGATATATCCAATCCTTTCTGTTAAAGATTTGAATTCAGCCGATTCAGCAGCGAACAGTTTGTTATTGTCATCCCGATCAAGCATTTCGAGTGTATCATAAGATACTAACATAGCTTTTGGAGATACGCCCAAACGGGGTGCCATAAGTTGCACAGCGTCATCTGGGTTTTTCTCTAAATAACTCAGCGCAGAAAAGTAACCATCAATCAATTGTTGAACAGCACGGGGAGATGAACGCATGGCATCACGTCGGATAACCAGAACATCTACAATTTGTTTTGGAATATCTTTACTGCTGAATAATTGATGAGCACCAACGCTTAGGAGTTTCGTGCGTACAGGCTCAAAGGTTACCACAGCATCCACTTTTCCCGATGTGAAAGTATGATAGTGATGGTTTACAGTTGTTGGAATAATCTGAAGATCAGACAATTTAAGGTTTGATGAATCCAATGCACCATTTAATAAAATTGCACCCACAGCAGTGGCTTCAACAGCCACTTTTTTACCTTTTAAATCATTAATGCTACTAATCTCTGGTTTTGTTAGTAGTACATCCGCACCATTTGAAAAGTCCACACCGAGAACAATCTTAATATCGACACCTTGCTCTACAGCACTTAATACCTCATCCAAAGTTAGAGCTGCTGCATCGATTCGACCAGAGCGGAGCAATTGCATCACTTCAGTCGCCGATGGAAGCTCAACAAGGCGCACTTCACGTGCATTATATTTACCAAGGTGCTTGGCTAAATAAAATAGTTCATAGCCCGGCCATTGGTTTGTCCCAACCCTTAACATAGGCTCCACAGTTTGATTGTGACAGGCAGGTAGAAATAGCAGGATCATTGTTAGCAGAGAGAATAAGCGTTTCATGTCAATAAAGGCTCCTTTATTCGTGATAGCTTGATTCAAGTATGGATTGTCCGTTCTTTCCGACCTGATCGGCAATGACAAGAAAAGATATTTTCAAGCTGGAATCACTATAAGGGTGATCGGGATCAGGGCCTATTTGGCGCATATTTGCTTGTCGCTCTGATTTATTTTAACGGTGTTATGGATGGATAAGTAAGTGCTGTTCATGCAATCAACATCCCATTTACACACGCCATGGGTAACGGATGAGCGGGGCGACCGCGTTCAATGATATAGGTCGCAGCCAGTTCTGTGGGAGCAAATGCCGTTGAGCGTTTGTCGGTACCTACACGGATTACTGCACAGGTGTTTACAGGGGCTGCGTCACGTAGCTCCTTAATGCCTCGTTTCATGGCGACAGCGGTTAGGCCTTTACCTTTGCTTAGCAGGGGAAGTTCATCTTTTTTTATCACAGCCAAGCAACCATCTTTGGTGATGAATGCGATGGCATCATGGGCTTGTTCAATCTCACGAATACAGAGAAGATGTGCGCCGGCAGGGAAATTGATAAATGCCTTGCCTTTTTTGTTGGCTGTGAGCATAGCTTCACCCTTGGCTCTGAAGGCATGACCAAGCGTAGTGACAACAGCATATTCGGACGCCGGGTTGATCATAAATAAGCGTGTAGGCGCATCATTGATGCTGAAGATGAAGTTTTTGGAGATAGGCTCACCATTACCACGCCCGCTGGGCAGGTCGGCGGCCAGTATGTTGAAGGCGCGCCCTGTGCGACCGATAAAGACGACTCGACTGGTTGTGTGGCCGGACGTGGCGTCGAGAATTTCATCACCTTCTCTGAATTTCACGCTGGCAACATCGATATTTGATCCGCGCATGCCCTTCAGCCATCCGGCTTTAGAGAGCACGGCCGTGACTGGTTCACGCGCGACCAGTTGCTCCTTACTCATAATACGTGCTTTGGCTACCTCAGGCTGTATTTCTGTGCGGCGCTTATCGCCAAAGGTTCTGCGAATAGCCTGTAGCTCTTTTTTGATCTTCTTCCAGCGGTAGGTGTGATCTTCAATGGTCTGTTTGAGTTCAATAGCTTCAGCACTTAATAGATCATGTTCACCCTGTAGTTTCATCTCTTCGAGTTTTCGCAGCTGTGATAGACGGATAGCAAGGATCGCCACTACCTGCAGATCAGAGAGTGTATATTTTTTCATAATGATCGGCTTTGGCTCATCATTATCGAGAATGATCTCCACAATATCTCGGATGTTTGGATAGGCCAGCAGCAGGCCATCCAGAATATGTAAGCGCTTCTCAATCTCTGCTAGCCGAACCGTTGAGCGGGCTGTCACAATCCGTTCACGATTATTTAGAAAGGAGCGAATCATTTGGTCAAGCGTAAACAAGCGGGGCAACCGGTAACGATCCCCATTGGGGGCAAGTACCCAGTCTTCAAGCGCATAGGTGGCATATTCGATGGTTAGCTGTAAATTGGTTACCGAGAAGAGGTGTAACATAATCTCATTCGGATCAAGCCCCTTCGACTTCGGATAAAGAATAATACGAATGACAATACCTTCGGATTCGTCACGAATATCCTCAAGCATCGGTAGCCGCTTTCTCTCCGGCAGTGTTGGGTCTGAAATGCACTGGCCCATAGAAATCAACAGAGGCGATTTCTCTATACCATAGGGTATTTCGGTAATAACAAGCTGCCATGCGCCTCGTTCCAGCTTTTCGACATGCCATTTGGCGCGCAGTAGCATTTTACCGCGCCCAGTCGCATACATCTTTTCAAGGTCTTCATGGCTGTTGGCAATGATGCCGCCACCTGGAAAATCCGGGGCTGTGATATGTTTGCGCACCGTGGCAAAATCCATCGGTGATTCTGCTTCGCCACTTTTGATGCGTTTATCTGTTAAGGCAATACAGGCACCCATTAGCTCGGTAAGGTTATGGGGTGGAATTTCTGATTTAAAGCCGACCCCAGGATTGCCGGTGGTGCCGTTCATTAATACAGCAGGGAAGGGCGCCGGTAGGAGCAGCGGCTCAATATCTTCATCATCATAGTTTGGCTGGTATTCTGATATGCCCTCTTTGAGATCACTCGAGAGCATTGCCTCGGCAATAGGTGTGAGCTTTGCTTCAGTGTAGCGCATGGCTGCAGCACTGTCGCCATCGATCGAACCCCAGTTTCCCTGTGGATGTACATACGGATAACGCATTTTCCACGGTTGCGACATACGTACCATGGCATCATACACACTGGAATCGCCATGCGGATGGTATTTACCAATCACATCACCGACCACGCGTGCGGCTTTCTTTGTTGGGCCATCAGAACGTAGTTTAAGCTTCTCCATGGCATATAAGATACGCCGATGCACCGGTTTTAAACCATCGCGCACATCGGGGATCGCGCGTCCACCGACGACCTGTAGGCCGTAATCGCGGTACATCTCCCTGAATACCGTCTCAAATGGTGCCACCGTACTATTTCCCGAATCGTACTTCTGAAATAGATGAAGCTCTTTTACGTCCTCAGTGATGTCACAAGGGTCATGTGTTGGTTCAAGATAAGCGCTATCTTCAATTTCGACGCCCATTAACAGGTTTTTGCGTTGATCCGTATCATCACCCATGAGCTTGGTCATCAAAGCATTCATGCGTGGATCACTCTGGGGTAGCACTTGCACCAGCACTCTATTCTCAGCATTCATACAGGTTTCAGCGAGTTCCGGGGGATCCATTTCACCCAAACCTTTATAGCGAGTATAGGTGATTTTTTTCTTTTCGGCCAAGGCTATCGCTTTCAAACCATCCAGCTCATCCAAATCCTGAGCGTAATGCTTCTGTTTGCCAATCGTGGCACCGTAGAGCGGTGGTTGAACAATATAGACGCAACCTGCATCCACAAGGGGCTTCATTAAGCGGTAGAAAAATGTGCCAAGCAGATTTTGGATATGCAAGCCATCCACATCGGCATCGGTCATGATGATTACTTTGCCGTAGCGGCGATTAGCAGGGTCGCAGATATCGCCAATACCAGAACCCACAGCTGTAACCAAATCCGCCACAGCCTCACTGCTAATGGCATCTTCCGGATCAATGCCTTCGCAGTTGAGGATTTTACCTTTGATCGGGATGACGGCCTGGGTATCCCTGTTGCACGCCTGCTTTGCCGAACCGCCGGCTGAATCGCCCTCAACAATGTAGATTTCAGTGCCTTCAATACCATTAAAGCGGCAGTCCTGCAATTTGCCTGGTAGGGGTGTTCGTCCTGTATAACTTTTACGCTCGACCTTCTTCTTTTTGCCATTTTCTAAGGCGGCACGCGCTGAAGCGCGCTCAATCACCATTCTCACCCATGCATCGGAGAGCTCCACATCACGGTTTAACCAGAGCGATGCAGCATCGTGAATCACCGCGCCGACAAATTTACTGGCCTCCCTTGAACCTAGTTTCTGTTTGGTTTGTCCTTCAAAGCTGATATCCTTAATATAGACGGATAAGCCCATTTGAGAATTGCCCATCACATCGGATGGTGCGATGCGCGTATTTTTAGCTAGCGTTTTCTTTAATTCAGGACGCAGATCAAGATACTCACGCACCGCTTTCACCATGCCATCGGCAAAGCCTTTTTCGTGGGTGCCACCCCTGGGTGTAGGAATGGTGTTTGCATAAGAGCGAATGAAAGCATCAACCGGTTCATCGAAGGAGGCAAAGAACCAATGTACTTTTTCAACATCGCCAAGGGCACCTGAAAACTCAAACAGCGGAGCGTCAGCCATATTGGCTTCCATATACTCAGCTAAGCCTCGCTTAAAACAAAACTTCTCCACTTCAAGGTCTGGAGCCTTAAAAGTTACTTCAAGCCCGGGGATTAAGATGGCTTTATCCATGGCCTGCTGACGGATTTGTTGAATACGAAACTTAGGCTGGTCATAGATAGCGGGGTCTGGAGAAAAGCGGATTGATGTACCGCGCGTGCGGGGACCACAGTCAGCGACTCTTTTGAGCTTTTCAACCACGCGACCTTTTTCTAGGCGCATAAACCATTCGCCACCATCACGCTTTACCGTGGCCTCCAGAAAACTGGACAGTGCATTGGTTACTGTAACGCCAACACCGTGCAGGCCACCTGATATCTGATAACTGTCATGATCAAATTTACCGCCAGCTTTATCTTGTGTTAGTATCATCTCGACACCGGACATGCCGGATGCTTCATCGATCTCTACAGGAATGCCCCTGCCATTATCGGCGATGGTAATGATTGTCTCGGATTCCAGTTCGACCGTGATTTTAGAACAGAAGCCGCCAATCGCTTCATCACCGCAGTTATCAAGCACTTCCTGTGCGATATGATGGCAACCAATTTCTGTGCCGATATCAGTATACATCCGTGGCCTTAGCTGGATATGCTCAATACCATCCAGATTCCTAAGCGATTTAATTCCGTACTCTGACTCTGACCCCATGCACATTCTCCACTCTGATCTAACTGAACTGTGATTTTCCCCATAAGCGGCTTGCAACCTACGACGTGACTACAAAAATCATCGACATGGATATCATTTTTACAATAAAAGTAAAGATAATTGTGAATGTTCGCGCTTGCTCTCCTGCGAGCTGTATGGTTTTGGAGCGTTACATGGATTCTTCCGCAATGGGGGTGAGTGGCCTTTTGCCGGCTAATAGGTTCATTTGTGATTTCATCGCCCCAATCATATGATCACAAAATGCCAGCACCTTGGCTGTTCTTTTTAAATCGGGATGGAAGAGTAACCAAAGACCAAGGTTCATTTCTGGGTCGGGCAGGGCGAAACGCTCAAGCTCAGGCTCACTATCGCCCAGAAAGCAGGGCAGATATGCCACACCCATATTCTGTTTTATAGCGGCAACCGTTAACAGGGTATCATCAACAAAAAGATTGTGGCGTGCGCCATGTGCATTCTTTTTGGTCCATGTTTGATGAAAACCACAACAGTTGACCCCTAGCCACTTTTCTTTAGCCCTATCCACACGCAACTGTTTAAGATAGCTGCGGCTTCCATATAGGGTGGTTGCAACCGTGGCGAATCGTTTGCCAACTAGGGTATCGGTGGGTGTATTGGTGAGGCGAATAGCTACATCGGCATCGCGTTCAACAAGACTAATATTTTTATTGGATGCAAGCAGGTGTAGATCAACATCGGTATAGCGTTGACTAAAACTGGCAAACATAGGCATTAACACGGTTGAAGCCATGCTGTTGATGGCGGTCACGCGCAGTTCTCCTGTCAGACGTGCATCTCTACCACCAAGCTTTGCATCCACCTGTAATACTTCATACTCCATTTTAACAGCAGCGACTTTTAGATTTTCGCCAGCAGGGGTTAATTCGTAACCACTTTTTTTGCGTTCAATCAAACGCACGCCCAGTGTTGTTTCCAAGGCACGAATGCGTCTTGAGACGGTAGAGTGTTGAACCCCTAATTTGCGGGCGCCGCCGCTAATAGAGTTTTCTCGAGCGACCGCTAGAAATAATTTTAGATCATCCCAATTCATGATTATGCCCCCATTTGTGCAAATTTGCACAATGTATGTCTTTTTTTATGGAATTGATAGATAAAAACACAGAGTTAGCATGCGTTTTTTAAGGAGAGCGTGTGATGCCGTATCGTAAGAGTGATGATGATCTTCATATTCAAACATTTTCCTGTGAGCCGTTGCTATTAAACCTGACCATACATCATGTCGGCAGTTAGTGATGCGCGCAGCGAATGAGGCTTTAAAGCGTATTGCGATTCAACAAGAAAACGTCGTAGGTAGCGCGACACTGCAGCGTACTCGTCGGCTTATGCAATGTTTGACGCTATTGATGCTTATTGTCATTCCAGTGTCGGGACTTTTTCGTATTGATCTTGCGGCGGCTTGTGTAACGGTGCTGGATAGGCAGATATGGTTTTCAGATATTACCATTATCTTAGGCTTATGGCTGTTTGTAATCAGCTTGCTGGTGATGAGTTACAAGGCCGTAGGGTCAGCTTTTTGTGGCTGGATGTGTCCGCAAAATAGCGCCTCTGAATATGCCAATATGCTTACGATGCGCCTGCTTGGCCGTAGAGCAAATATGATGGATTTGAGCGGTGAGAAGATGCAGGTATCGGCACGAAAAAAGTCGCTGGTAAATTACTTTATTCTTGCTCTCGGCCTATTACTGCCCGCGATGCTGTATGCCTTGATTCCACTACTCTATTTTGTACCACCCTCAGAGATCTGGTCCTATATTAGCTTTTCAAATGGCGATTCGGTAGCAGGGGGCCTGTACTGGCTTTATCTTATTTTGGTGTCTCTATTTTTACTCGATATCGCTGCTGTCAGACACCTGCTATGTAAAAATATGTGTATGTACCGCCTGTGGCAAAGCGCATTTAAAAACAGAACGACACTACAGGTTCATTATGACGCTCAGCGAAAGGATGATTGCAACAGTTGTCACTACTGCCTTGATGCCTGTTTTCTGGATATAGATCCTCGTCGGCCTGAAACAATGGATAGATGTATTCAGTGTGGCGAATGTGTGACGGCTTGTGATTCCCTGCATGCAAAAAGTAAAAAGCTGCAACGGCATGGCTTATTGCGCTTTTCCATGGGTGAAAAAAATGACCCGGCCATCAAGGTGCATCCGCTGTTTTTATACTTCAGGCATGCTAAATTATCCATATTGGCAACCGTTATGGGCGCGATTTTGTTTATTGTCGGTGTTGTAACGTATCAAAATAATGAATTTTCAGTCTATTATATCAGTACAGATAAAGACTCCAGCTCACTCGATTATCGCATTTCGATAGCCCATAAATTATATAGATCAGCAGATATAACGTTTGAGCTAAAGGGGTTGAATCAAGACGCTTATACATTAGAAAAGTCGGCGGTGCATTTTGATGCAAGCGGCCGGCAAGATGTGTTGCTTCACATTCATAAATCGCTGCCGAAGGGCTTACATCGATTTAGCGTATTGGCTCGCTCAGATGATGGCTGGTCAGGCAGGTTTAGCGTGAATCATTTTCAACCGGCACGATGAAGGGGGGTATTAGGGCCGCGGAAAAAATAAATCATCCACGTGCTGGTCTATAAGCCCGCATTCGGCGTTGCTACAGAGTTACTACTAAAGGCAGTAGGCTATCGCGCCCATTCAGGGCTTGCTTATGCGCTTGATTTGGCGCCTTGAATCCGAACTTATATCCTCCGCATAACCTGGATACTTTATTATTTCCGAGGCCCTTATGCCCGAAATTTACCTGCTCTTTATCAGTCACAAAGTATCAAATTAGTAAATTATCCAAGTGATGGCGCTGATGATAGTGATTCAAGTCTGGGTTGCCTGTCATTGCCGAGCTGATCGAGAATCTGTTTGGTGAAGAATGTGATTGATCACAATGGATTCCCGTTTTCACGGGAATGACGAAAAAGACAGTGCAAACTTGAATCACTATAGCGGCTATAAAAACAATGTAGGGAGTGGAGTATGGAAAAAATAGGTAAACAAGAAAAAAAGCCAGTTCCCAAATGGTTCTACGCAGCGGTATTTGCTCTTTTGATGATGGCTTTCGGCCTATCGATGCCCTTCTGGGGTGATCGCCCTGGCCATGAGCGCCCTTGGCTGACGATGGGGCACCTGTATGCGTTACTCTACTTTTTTGTGGCGGCGGGGGTGATTTATGTGATGGCCCAAATGTATGGCTCAGGTGATAAAGAAGATTTTCAATCAGAGCTGGACGATGATGAGTTTGAGATGCCAAGTCGCAATAAGGAGAAGCATAATGGCCACTAATACGGTACAAAAACCAACGGATCAACGCGCCCTGAAAACATTTGTTTTGTGGTTAGGTTGGGCGATATCCTCGATTACAATTTTTGCCATGATGGCGCGGCAAAGTAATATTATTGAGTTTGTGCAACATGATCAGACACGGGTTACCTGGTTAATTCTGGCCATGTTTTTACTGGGAATTATGATCAGTTTTGTGCATACCATCAAGCTTAGCTCTGAATGGTTTAGCGCTTATCGCATTGAGTCACAGATGCGCCATAAGGGCTTGGCTGGGGTGAACCAGACTATTGCTGGTGATCGCCTGGTTGATCACTTTATTCAAGCGATGACCACGATTAGTGCACGAAATGGCCGTATCGATGTTGATGCGCTAATTGATGTTGAATTTGCCAGTCAGCATAGGTTGAGTCAATTTGTCGGTTTTCTTGGTAATCTGATGATTACGCTGGGTTTGATTGGGACGGTATTAGGCATGACCATCACGATGAATGGTTTGAGTGGTGCGCTTGGTTCACTCGGTGTGGATCAAACTTTGTTGGTCGAGGGGCTGCGCAGTGCCATGAATGGCATGGGCATTGCCTTTTATACAACACTGATAGGCTCTGTGCTGGGGGGTATTTTGCTGCGTGTGTTTTCCTGGATTACCGATGCTTCGGTGAATGGATTGCAGGATTTAATGTTAAGGACATCCATTGTGCATGCCTCAGCTGACCTTGAGCCGAGTGATGAGGGAAATATTCGTGTGCTTGATGCCAGTGTGCAGCATCTCCAGGGCCGGGTTGAGCTATTGAATATGGCTCTGCAGGCCAGTCGCGAAGAGATGGGTATGTTACGCGAGGAAGCTGTTAAAATGCACAGTGAACTCGCTGAGTTAGCAGCCAATGATCCCATTCGGACTATGGCTGCTGGCCATGCACGTTATGCGCTTTCAGTGCGCCCTAGTTTTATGTCGCGTCTCTTTTTTCGTAAAAGAAGCTGATTGTACCGATGCGTAGATCGAGAGCCGCAGAACCCGACAATTTTTATGAAATATTTTCAGATATGGCGCTATTGATGTTGGCAGCATTTATATTTCTGTTTGCCCTTATTCTGATTAACGCTCAACTGCAAGGCAGCGGTAAAGCTCAAGAGAGTTTGCAAGAAATTGAAAATCTCAAGCAGCAGTTAGCGCAGATCAAGGTAGAAAACATGGAACTACAGCGACAGCTAAGCAGCCTGGCCAGTGTCGATGCTCAGCAACAGATGAAAAATGCTGAAGCTATGATGGCAGGTAAAGATGTTGAGGATCAGATTGAAAAAGTACTGCTCAGTGCATCCATGGCTACCGGTAAAGGGCGCAAAGATTTTGAAATGTTTGTGAAGGGTCTAAAAAACTTGCCTGGAAAAGATTTGCATCTGGTTATTGATGGAACGGGTTCAATGCACGGTGTTACTACCTTTCTGGTTCCAGTGCTGCGCTTGATTGCGATACGTTCAGGAAAGCATCTGTCCGCGGTGAGCTGGTATGCTGATAATAGGGAGGGCACGTTTACCGGCACGATGGGTGAGATGTTTGACCAATTGATGGGAGATGCACCTTTTATCGGTGTAGATGAAACGATTGGTCACGCTTTTCGTAAGCTCGCAGCAGATTCGCCTATACCGGGGGCATACCTGCTGATTGGTGATGAACCTTCCACGGATGATATCGGTTATCATGCTATTCCGGCTCCAGTATTCACGTTACCGCTGGGTAGTGGTAGCGGTAACACCAAATTTGCCTACCAGAAGCTAGCTGATCAAACAGGTGGCCGTATGCTTGAGTTGAAGTTTCAATAATAGATATACGTCTTGAGCGTGCTCTACTTTTACAAGGCCGTTTTAAAAAAAAAGTGCCAGAAATATTGATAAATGGAGAACTAAATGACTCAACTGGAAGGAAATAGCGAGCCTATCCATACAGCAATAGACCCCGTGTTAGCTCAGTGGGGGCCTGGCTGGTTACGGGCGATCACTGCTTTTGTCGTAGGTGGGACACTCATGCAGAGTGGCTTTACCCTGCTAGATGTCCATCTGGAATATTTTTCCGGCCTGCAAAGCTTTAATGCATCCTGGCTTTTTGCGATGTCAATCTTGCCCGTTGGTAGTGGTGTGTTGATTGGTCTTATCTATGGTTTTGGTGGCAAATATCTGGCTCACTTCCCACCCGCAGCGGTTTTAATCATGGCATATTATCAGAGTATGCAGGTGCCTGTGCCTGTTGGTTCCCATCTCCTGCCGATAGGAATGATGACGATGTTTATTATTCTGCAAATGGAATTTTGCGCGGTAGGGGCTTTTCTGGGCGAAATTTTTATTCGTCGCCGTTTTGGTTGGAACTCAAAATATGCTCCTAAGACAAATCAGCCTCACCATGAATAACGAAGCGCCTGTCAGACTATATGGCTTCCCAACTAAACCCTCGGGAAGCTTGAGCGGCGTTGCCGCTACGCGATAGGGTTAGCCAAACAACTAAGGGCCGCGGGAAAAATAAAGTATCCAGGTTATGCGCAGGATAGTTGTTGGATTCAAGGCGCCAAATCAAGCGCATAGCAGGGCTATGTAACTGATTTGGCAACGCAGAATGCGGACTTATAGACCAGCAGAATTGGATGATTTATTCTTTCCGCGGCCCTTACTTCACAACTGGAAGATGCTTCTTTATTTTCCGTCTTAAGTGGAAGGCCTGGCACTGCCATCTGCTCCCTGCCGCTTTAGGCTAAAAAACCGTGCTAAATAAGTGCAGTTGTGCTATACTGGGATAATCTACTCCTGATTAAAGTAGTTTGCAGGAGAGAAGGAGGTACGTGATGTTCCTTAAAAATAGAGAAAGTGGTGATTTAGTTCAACTGATCGACATGAAAGAGGTGATGGACCCCTATGTGGAGAAGGTGTCGGTTCGCTTTCAGGCTGGTGAAGAGGTGGGCGACCCAGTGACTGTCGTTAAGACAGCGCTTGTTTTTCCATCAGGCGAGCCGCTACCGGCATGCTGGTTAGATGCTCACTATCGTATCAGCTTTGATCCAGTATAAGCTAGTGTATAGTGACTCAAGCTTGAAAATGTCTTTTCCCATTATTCCCGATCAGGTTGGAAATCACGGATAATCTATACTTGAATCACTATGTTAGCAGAGAGACTGATTTTTTTAATCAGCCTCTCTGTGTTTATTGACTAACACCGAAGTGGAGGGTGGCCCATGGGTGAGCGTATTTGCGAGTATGAGGATAGGGGCAATCGCTAGGCTGTCGAAATACAGGGGCGTTTGTTATAATTGTGCTCCCACGCAGGAACGTGGGAACGCGAATGGGGCAAGTTCTCCACGGGAATGACGGACCTAACCTTACCACGCGTAGACGGTAGTATTGTTGCAGCCAAAAAGCGGGGAATATTTAAACTCGCATTTAGGAGTTGTTTCGACAGTCTAGGCAATCGTTGTTGGCTGAGGAATAAAAAATCTAGCCCAGCACCGCTCTAGTCTATTTGGCAAGGAACGAAGCATGATGGCGTCACGGTCCTCTGGATTAGGTGGTTGCGGATACTTTTCGGGGAATATAGATCACTAATGCAATCCCACCGAGGATAGCAATGGATGCTAGAACAATACGTAATGTAATCGGTTCAGCTAGCAATATGGCACCTCCTAGAGCAGTAATCACAGGTACACTTAATTGTACCGTCGCGGCTTGGGTGGCGCGCAGAGCAGGCAGCGCCATATACCAGATGACATATCCTAAACCCGATGCCACAGCGCCAGATACTACCGCATAGCCGATGCCAGTGATGTCCCAAAGCATGGTATCTTGGCATATTAGGCTTAACCCCAGGGCCAGCGGTAGCGTGCGAATAAAATTACCTGCCGTACTACTGATTGGATCAGAAGCCGCATGTTTGCCGCGTAAGGAGTAAATGCCCCATGCTACGCCTGCTGTGAGCATTAGCAGCGAAGCGGTTAGCGGTGGGGCTTCCAGACCCGGTAGGAGCAAGCTGATAATACCAAGTAGGGCAACGATGAAACCACCCGACTGCCAGCCACTCAAACGCTCTCCACCCCAGAGGCCATGGGCTGTCATCGTTGCATGGATGGCGCCGTAGAGCAGTAGCGCGCCAGTAGCCGCCGATAGATGTACATAGGCAAAAGAGAAACCCGCGGCATAAATAAAAAGCGATCCCGCCGAAGGCCAATTTCCACCGATTGATGACACACCGCTACGCCAGCAGACAATGACCCCCAACATCACTGCGCCAGAAAAAAGCCGCAACAAAGTGAAGCTGGCAGCGTCAATTGTGGTATGTATTAACGCCTCGCGACACAGTAGTGAATTTACCGAGAAGGCGAGCAGGGCCAAGCTGGTTAACAGTAGGGTGCGCGAGTGCATCACTTGAAAGAACCTGTTTTAATCATATCGCTTCGTCGACTTGATGCATGATGGTTTTTAAGTGGGAGGTTCTGATTCTCGGCCATTTTAAGCTTCGTTGAATGCCGGCGATGGTTGATAGTGATGGATGGGTGATGAGCGACCATTATGGTTTCTTGTCAGCTAGGCAAATAGTTGTGCCGCAATCTTGGACCCGGTACATGGTTCTGTCGGTGCTGCCAATTAGGTCATGCGTTTTTTTGATCTCGGAGTGTGCTCGATTGCAGTATAGGCGCGCTATTTGCATGAAATTCTCCATCAGTTAGTTGATTGTATTGCAAAAAAATCCATCCATGGTCATTTTACTTCATTTCTATTCTTCGCGCTCTTTGCTGGCATGATGCGGGTTACATGAGGATCAATAGTGGCCGCTTAGAGGTGGCTCAGACAATCCAGAGCTGCTAATTTATAACACTCAGCCAGCGTTGGATAATTAAAGGCATTGGCCACAAGATCATGCACGGTGCCATTAAAATTCATCAGTAACTGGCCGGTATGAATCAGCTCACTGGCATGTTTGCCAGCAATATGGGCGCCGATCAGCCGGTGGGACTGTTTATCCACAAGCAATTTCACCAGTCCATTGGACTCACCAATAATCTGACCCCGGGCGCTATCGCTATAATAACCGTGACCAATCACATAATCGATATGATCGCGTTGAGCCTCTTTTTCCGTTTTACCAACCCATGATATTTCCGGAATGGTATAAATGGCCATCGGTAAATTTGCAGGCATTGCTTGGCCTGAGCCACCAAAGGCATGCAGCACGGCTACGCGCCCCTGTTCCATGCCGGTTGAAGCCAGGGCTGGTCGACCCACTAAGTCACCTACGGCATAGATATGCGGAACGCACGATTGAAATTTATCATTTACGCTAATCCACCCTTGATCCAGCGTGATGCCAACTTGTGCGATATTTAACCATTCTGTATTAGGTTGGCGGCCCAGCGCATAAAGGACTGTTTCGGCATAGAGCTTCTTACCTGACTCCAACCGTACCAGAATTTGTTCGTCTTCTTTACAGATGGCCACAACCCGTTGTTGCATGTGCAAGCTTACACCCATTTGGGCAAAGGAATCCGCCAATACACCGACAACATCTTCACTGAGGTAAGCGAGTAGCTGGGCATGTGAATCCACCACACTTACTTCCACGCCAAGGGCTGCAAATATAGAGACAAATTCACAGGCAATCACACCACCACCGACCACCAGTAGGCTTTTTGGTAGTCGTTTTAGCTTTAGGATCGAGGTGGAATCAAGGACGGTCTTTTTATCAAACGGTACATCAGTGGGTCGGCAGGGTCTTGAGCCTGTAGCGAGTACGATGACATCGGCGGATAGGTGTCGAGACGCGCCCTTGTGATCCATCACGGCCAGGGTGTGAGCATCGATAAAGGAGGCATCTCCGGGAATCAGAGCCACGCCTGATTTCATCAGTCGCTTGAGAATGACCGACTCCTGCTGACCAATGACCATTTCTTTGCGACGCATCGCATCGGCCAATACGCCATGGCGTGCTAGTGGCATGTTCATGACGCCGGAGCGCGAGGCCATATAAGCGGCTTCACGCAGTGTTTTGCTGGGGATGGTGCCCGTTTGTAGTCCGGCACCGCCAATGCTTGGTTTGCGCTCAATAATTGCCGCACGTTTACCCATACTTGCAGCCTGCCAGGCTGCGTGCTGTCCCGCCGGGCCGGAACCGATGATCAGAATATCGTAATCCATTATTTCATCGGCTGAAATTCAGAAGGGTCTTGTTCGGCCATGTGCTCGTAGGTTGCCCAGCGCAGATTAGCCGACTCCTGAGCCAACTGCATGAGTCGCTCCGCTTCGTCAGGGTGTGTTTTCTGTAATAATTTATATCGCATTTCAGTATAAGCATAATCTCTTACCTTCATCGTTGGTGTTGGCGAGTCAAGGACAAATGGACGCTTGCCAGCCTGACGTAGCATGGGATTGTAACGGATTAATGGCCAGTAGCCGGAAGCGACCGCCATATCCTGCTGATGCAGTCCTTGGGTCATATCAATGCCGTGGGCAATACAGTGACTGTAAGCGAGAATAATAGATGGGCCGGGATAATCTTCGGCCTCGCGCATGGCCAGCAAGGTCTGTTGTGGATTGCTACCCATGGCTACGCGAGCCACGTAAACATTGCCGTAGGAGATCGCTTGCAGGGCTAGATCCTTTTTTCCTACCGGTTTACCGGCGGAGGCGAATTTTGCCGTGGCACCGATGGGTGTGGATTTGGAAGCCTGACCGCCGGTGTTGGAGTAAACCTCTGTATCAAGTACGAGGACATTGATATTGCGACCTGAAGCCAGTGCATGATCGAGTCCACCTGAGCCGATATCATAGGCCCAGCCATCACCACCGATCAGCCATACACTGCGCCGCACCAGATGATTGACGACGGTCAGTAAGTTTTTGGCACGCGGATCATCCATGCCTGCCAGTACCAACTTGAGTTTTTCGACGCGTTGACGCTGCTGGGTCACTTCATAGCCAATACTCTGGTCGGCGTGGATGATTTCATCGACAAAATAGCCATCCAGCTGGTCGCGCATCTTGTCGAGTTGCTGAATGGCCATTTTGGTATGATGGTCGGCGGCGATACGCATGCCTAAACCAAATTCCGCATTGTCTTCAAATAGCGAGTTGGACCATGCAGGGCCGCGCCCATCACTGTTCATTGTCCACGGTGTAGCGGGAAGGTTGCCGCCATAGATGGAGGAGCAACCGGTGGCATTAGCAACCAGTAGACGGGGGCCGAAGAGCTGTGTTAACAATCGCACATAAGGGGTTTCACCACAGCCGGCACAGGCTCCTGAGAACTCAAATAGGGGCTCTAAAAACTGAGCGCCACGTACGGATGAATAATCAATCGTGGCACGATCATTGACCGGCAGTGTTTCAAAAAAGCTCACATCGGCTAAGCCCTGCTCCATAAGCGGTGCTTTAGCACGCATGTTGATGGCCTTGCGGCTGCTATCCTCAGGATCATAGGCTGGGCATGCATGTACACACATCTCACAACCGGTGCAGTCCTCTAGGTAGACCTCCAGTGTATAACGGGTTTCGGGGAAACCGCGCGCTGATACCGGTGCTGAAGGGAACCCTTTTGGTGCTTCCTGCAGATGATCTTCATGGTAGAACTTGCTGCGGATGACACTGTGTGGGCAGACAAAAGAGCAATTGCCACACTGAATACAGAGATCAGCTTCCCATTTTGCGACAAAATCAGCCACATTACGTTTTTCCCATTGTGCCGTACCGGATGGGTAGGTGCCATCAACCGGCAGCTTGGAGACAGGCAGCTCATCGCCGTTGCCGGCCAGCATTACGGCGGTTACCTCTTGTACAAATGGTGGCGCACGCAATGGCACCATTCGATCCATCTCACGGTGACTGGTGATGGCAGCCGGTATCTCAACCGAATACAGGTGATCCAGTGCTGCATCCACTGCGTTGAAATTTTGTTCGACCACATCCATGCCTTTGCGGGCATAGGTTTTTTTGATGGCATGTTTAATTTGTGCTATCGCTTCCGGACGCGGCAATACGCCAGAGAGGGCAAAAAAGCAGGTTTGCATGATGGTGTTGATACGTCGCCCCATACCGGTATTACGTGCAACGGTAGACGCATCAATCACATAAAACTTGATCTTTTTTTCAATCATGGCCCGCTGTACGTTCTTAGGTAGATCATGCCATACCTGTTCGGCGGCTGTTGGGCTATTGAGCAGGAAAACGGCCTCCAAGGCTGCTTTCGCGAGCATGTCCACCTGGGTGATAAAGCTCGCCTTGTGGCAAGCAATAAAGTTGGCTGATTCAATCAGATAGGGCGCACGAATAGGCTCGGGGCCAAAGCGCAGATGCGAAACGGTTTGAGAACCAGCTTTTTTGGAGTCATAAACAAAATAACCTTGGCAATTGAGTTTGGTATTCTCACCAATAATCTTGATGCTGTTTTTATTGGCTGACACCGTGCCATCGGAGCCGAGACCATAAAAAAGGGCGCGTGTCACACTGGCTGGCTCAATATTAAAGCTACGATCATAACTGAGGCTGGTATGGGTAACATCATCATGAATGCCAATAGTGAAGCTATTTTTTGGGGTCTGTTTGTCTAATTCGTCAAAGATACCTTTGACCATGGCGGGGGTGAACTCTTTGGAGGAGAGGCCGTAGCGACCACCAATCACCCTTGGCAAGGCAGCCAATTCACCAATCATCACCGACTCAGCAAGTGCAGCCATGACATCCTGATAAAGTGGCTCACCAAATGCCCCTGGCTCCTTTGTGCGATCAAGCACCGCTATTTTCTGCACTGTTTTTGGTAGTGCTGCCAGCAGGTGTTGACGGGAAAAGGGACGAAATAGCCGCACATTGATAAGGCCCAGTTTGGCGCCCTCGGCATTGAGCACCTTGATGGTCTCTGCCACTGTTTCACAGCCCGAGCCCATCATAATAATGACCTGCTCGGCATCGTCGGCGCCAAGATAGTCAAATAGTTGATAGTGACGGCCGGTCAGTTCAGCTAATTGATCCATGGTCTGTTGTACGATAGCTGGTAGAGCATGGTAAAATTGATTGGCGCTTTCACGTCCCTGGAAATAGACATCCGGATTTTGCGCAGTGCCACGGATAAAAGGATTGTCGGGATCTAAACCACGGCGGCGGTGAGCATAAACCAGCTCATCATCAATCATTGCCTTGATCTGTGCATCGGAGATGAGGCTTATTTTGTTGATTTCATGGGATGTGCGGAAGCCATCAAAAAAATTCACGAATGGCACGCGAGCTTTAAGGGTGGCGGCATGGGCAATTAGGGCTGAATCGTGCGCTTCCTGTACGGAAGCTGAGCTGAGCATGGCAAAGCCTGTAGGTCGCGCCGCCATCACATCTTGATGATCACCAAAAATAGAGAGGGCTTGGGTCGCTAGTGAACGGGCGGCCACATGAAATACGGTTGAGGTCAATTCGCCGGCGATTTTGTACATATTGGGAATCATCAGCAACAAGCCCTGGGATGCGGTAAAAGTTGTTGTGAGGGCGCCGGTCTGTAGGGCGCCATGAGCCGTGCCAGCAGCACCACCCTCCGATTGCATCTCAATCACATCAGGGACTTGGCCCCAAATATTCTCTTTGCCGGCTGCTGACCATTGATCGCACAGTTCAGCCATGTCGGATGAAGGGGTAATGGGGTAGATCGAACAGATTTCACTGACTCGGTAAGCAATATGGGCAACACCGGTGCCACCATCACAGGTAATTTGAGTTGTTTTGTCTTTGTCTGTCATGACTGTACCTCGTCTTTGACCATCTCAATGGCATGGCAAGGGCACTGCTCAAAGCAGGAGGCGCAGCCGGTGCATTTGTCATAATCATAGGCATAGCGCTTGCCTTTGCCCAGTTTAATAATGGCATCTTCCGGACAGGCGCCGTAGCAACCATCACACTCAAAACAGTTGCCACAGGAGAGGCAGCGTTTGGCTTCAAAGAGCGCCTCCTTGGCGCTATAACCCTGTAAAATTTCTTCAAAGCCGCCCAACCGTTGCGCTGGTGAGAGTTCGTTCTGTTTTCGTTTGGGTGCTTCGGTGCTATACCAAAGTTGTAATTTATCATGTTCGACAATCGGGTGTTTGGCAGCAGGTTGATAGTGATCGCCACGCAGCCAGGCATTAATATAACGAGCCGCTTTTTTACCGTGCCCAGTGGCAATGGTAACGGAGCGTTCGGATGGCACCATATCACCACCGGCAAATACGCCATCGGCACCGGTCATCATATTTGCCCCAACGACGACCGTGCCATCCCGATTGAATTCGATGCCACTTACTTTTTCAAGGAAACCTGTATCTGTCTGTTGGCCGACGGCCATGATCAGTGCATCGGTCTCCAAGGTTTCGGTTCTGCCTGTGGGTTGTGGTCGGCCATCACCATCGAGCTCCATCACCTCAACGGTCATCGTTGTGCAATCGATCTCCTTGATGGTACGTAGCCAGTTTATTTTTACGCCCTCTTCTATTGCTTCATCGGCTTCAAAATCATGGGCAGGCATGCTGGCACGATCGCGACGATAGATAATTACGGCCTCTTCGGCTCCCAAGCGTTTAGCTGTGCGTGCGGCATCCATGGCTGTATTGCCGCCGCCATAGATGGCAACCCTGCGCCCCAGTTTTAGATCCTCTCCGTTCTCCACGCTTTTAAGAAAACTGACCGCATCCAACATTTTTCGGGCATCGCGACTGGGAATGTCGATGTTTTTGCTCACGTGGGCGCCCACGGCAATAAAGACTGCATCAAAGTTGCCCGCAGCTTTTTCTTTTTCAATATCATCAACGCGACAATCGAGCGTGATTTTTACGCCCATATCCACGACACGCTGAATCTCGGCATTGAGCTCTTTGCGAGGCATGCGGTAGGCGGGAATGCCAAAGTGGATCATGCCGCCAGCAAAGGGGCCTGCTTCGCGAATTTCAACGCTGTGCCCTAAACGGATTAGATGGTAAGCCGCTGACAACCCACTCGGCCCTGCGCCAATAATCAGTACGCGTTTACCACCAGCCGGTGCTGTAAATTCAGGCTTCCAGCCCTTCTCCATGGCCAGGTCACCGAGAAAACGCTCAACCGCATGGATGCTAACCTCCTGGTCGGTATGGGTGCGGTTACATGACGTTTCACAGGGGTGGTAGCAGACGCGACCATGAATGGCTGGAAAGGGATTGTTTTCCAATAGTTTTTGCCAAGCTGCTTCATATTCACCATTTTGCGCCAGTGCCAGCCAGGCTTGAATATCTTCACCAGCGGGGCAGGCATGATTACATGGCGGCAGAAAATCCATGTAGACAGGTTTACGCGAGCGATGAGCACCGGTACCTGCATCATGTTTGGTCATATCAAGATTGCCTGTCATATATCTTTTTGTCGTCATACCCAGCTCTCCCCGTTTGCTTTTGCATGGCAACTATAAGCAAATCGTCGGAGTGTGTAAGTATTAATAATATTTAACAAGAGCTATACAAGATAATGACTGCTCGAAAAAGAGCTGTTATGCAGATAAAAAACACGCCACTCGTCATTCCCTATGGCCCTTATTTCAGCGCCTCTGAATAATACTATAATAACCGAACTCAGCTTTTTGTATCATGCCACTTTCGACTTCTCTATAAATACATTAAAGTTGCGGCGTAGATTTGGAGAATAAATTATGAGATTAATAGTTGCGATAGCTTTTTTCCTTGCTTGGAGTTCTATGGCCATGGCTGAAACGCGGTATATTGTTGATCAAGCAATGCTACCGATGCGATCGGGTCAAGGGACCTCCTTTAAAATCACGAGTATGCTGCCCAGCGGTATGGCTGTGAAAGTGCTAGAAACATCGAAGGGTGGGTATACCCGTATACGCGATGCAAAAGGGAAAGAGGGGTGGATTCTTAGCCGCTACTTGATGGCAACACCTGCGGCACGAGAACGACTGGGGCGTATTGAGCTGGAATTAACCAAGCTAAATGAATTGAAAGATAAGAAAAAAGCACTGGAAACTGAACGTGGGCAGCTGCGGCAGGCGAATGATAAGTTGGAAAAAGATATGGCGCTGCTGCATAAAACGGCTGCCAATGCTGTGCAGATAGCAGAAGATAACCGTGTGATGAAAATCGCTAACGGAGAAGCGAAGCTGGAGCTGGAGTCTTTGCGTCAGCAGACCAGAGAGATACGTAGTGGCACACAGCAGCGCTGGTTTATGCTTGGGGGTGGCGCTATTTTACTTGGGCTTATCCTGGGTTTGATTTTGCCGCGCATAAAGGTGAAGCGTAAATCACAATGGGGTGGTTATTGATCAAGGCTATAGCGCCAGTCAGGCGTAACTTACGCAGTAGACTTGCCATTTGTGGGTAAGCTCCTAGCATCTGCCAATGGCTATAGTGAATCGTCGGGCACGGCACGAATATCATATTTTAGAAAATATTGAGACAGGTATGATCCTGACGGGGCCGGAAGTGAAATCCATCCGGCAAGGTCAGGCGAACCTGGGTGAAGCTCATTGCATTATTCGCAATGGGCGTATGCTGCTGATTGGTTGTCATATCAGTGCTTACAAGCCGGCAGCGATGAATAACCCGGCTGATCCAACGCGCTCTCGTCAGCTGTTGCTGAAGAAACGGGAGATGGAAAAGTTGGTGGGCCGTCTGAAAGAGAGTGGTCTTACTCTTGTGCCTTTGAAGCTCTATTTTAATGCGCACGGTTTTGCCAAGCTGGAAATTGGTCTTGCTCGTGGTAAAAAAATGCATGATAAACGAGCTGATCTGAAAGAGCGTGATGTCAAGCGCGATCTGCAACGCCAATATAAGATGTAATTTTGATCAATGTACTGTTTGGCATGGCCGCGATTATACTGGTCGGTATTGGCTGGCGATTACTGTTAGGCGTAAAATCAGCTGACATCATGCGTACGCATTTGGCACAAGCGGTTTATCATATATTCCTACCCGCGCTTGTCGTGCAGGTGTTATGGCAATTCCCAGTTGATCTAAACACGTTGCGTGTTCCTATTGTAGCTTCCCTGGCGGTACTATTATCGCTGCTGACGGCATTTTTACTCTATGGTAATGGTAAAATAGTGGCAGCCTTTATGCCAGGCAATAGTAATAAGGCTGTGGGCGCGCTGTTGCTGGCCTGTGCCTTTGGTAACTTCTCCTATTTGGGTCTACCTGTCTTAAGTCATACTTTTGGTGATTGGGCACAAGTGGTGGCCATTCAATTTGACCTGTTGGCGAGCACACCGATTCTCTTTACCGTAGGTATTATCTTGGCTCGCTATTACGGCACGTCTGGCACGGCCATGCATCCACTGCTTAGCCTACTACAAGTGCCAGCCATCTGGGCTGCCATTGTTGGTCTTCTTTTAAGTGCTTTTGCCATTCCTATGCCGACCTGGCTGGACGAATCATTGACTACACTGGGTGCGGCAGTGGTGCCATTGATGCTGCTCTCTGTTGGTATGGCCCTGCGTTGGCAATCCGGCTGGTTAGCGCGCATACCGGTGTTAATGCCCGTGATGATTATTCAGCTACTATTGATGCCGCTAATTGCCTGGGGTGGTGCAATTGGCGTAGGCATGTCTGAAAAATTCCTAGCGCCAGTGGTGATTGAGGGTGCTATGCCAACCATGGTTTTAGGGCTGGTGATCTGTGACCGCTTTAAGCTTGATGTTTCTCTCTATGCCGAAGCCGTGACCCTGACGACGGTACTTTCCCTGATTACCCTACCAATATGGCTGCAACTGCTGACGTAAACCCGTGCTGATCCTGATGCGCTGACGCCTACGACCAAGCAGAAAGTAAAAAGTGCAGCAGAGCACAAAGGTTCTATCCACGTGCGTAGAATGGGGCGAAAAGCCGACCAATATCCGATTTTTGCAGTGGGTTTGCCACTCTCGGGCAGCCTCTCAGACTTGCATAGCTTGAAAATGTCTTTTCTCGTCATTCCCGTGCAGACGGGAATCCATCCTCGTTCTCACGCTCTTGCGTGGGAACGCATACTGGTTCAATCTCTCTTATCACGTGGCGACTTTAGTCGCGCAGCAGCATCAATATCAACATTTGCGGGGCTAAAGCTAGGTTGTCGAAATAGCTCCTTAATGAGGAGCCAATTGCAAAACTCGTGAGCGGCGATCGGCGGCCCCACTTTGGCCCATTTCCGCGCTGTTGTTTGCTCCATGGAACCACCATGCACCTCATTCCACCTCAAAAATGGACTCAAAGTGGGATTGCCGCCCATCCACCC